>JAJZHC010000039.1 GCA_021804705.1 Pseudomonadota bacterium | reverse complement strand
TGTGTGCGGCGAGGAAACCGCATTGCTGGAAAGCCTGGAAGGCAAGCGCGGCATCGTGCGCGCCAAGCCGCCCTTGCCCGCCCTGGAGGGCCTGTTCGGCAAGCCCACGGTGATCAACAACGTCCTGACCCTGGCCGCCGTTCCCTACATTCTCTGCCGCGGCCCCAAGGCCTACGCCGACTTTGGCATGGGCCGTTCACGCGGCACCCTGCCGTTCCAGCTGGCGGGCAACATCCGCCGCGGCGGCCTGGTGGAAAAAGCCTTTGGCGTCACCGCCCGGCAACTGATTGAAGATTTTGGCGGCGGCACTGACAGCGGCCGCCCCCTGCGCGCCGTGCAGATTGGTGGCCCGCTGGGTGCCTACTTGCCCGATGCGTTGCTGGACACCCCCATGGACTATGAGGCACTGGCTGCGAAAGGCGGCGTACTGGGCCACGGCGGCATCGTGGTGTTTGACGACACCGTGGACATGGCGGAACAGGCCCGCTATGCCATGGAATTCTGCGCCATCGAATCCTGCGGCAAGTGCACGCCCTGCCGCATCGGCTCTACTCGCGGCATGGAAGTCATCGAACGCATGAAGGCCAAACCCGCCGAAGCCGCACCCCAAGGAATATTGCTGCGCGACCTGTGCAGCACCATGCTGAATGGTTCGCTGTGCGCCATGGGCGGGATGACCCCGTACCCGGTGCTCTCTGCGCTGGACCACTTCCCCGAAGACTTTAATCTGGCTGCGGAAACGCACAAGGCCGCCTGAGGAGCAATCAATGGATACCACCCATCACCTGCACGACGTCGATTACGGCACCCCTGCCAGTGTTTCTGAAAAGTTGGTGACCCTCGAGATCGACGGGTTTGAAGTCACCGTACCCGAAGGCACCTCGCTGATGCGTGCGGCCGTCGAAGCCGGTACGCAAATTCCCAAGCTGTGCGCCACCGACAGCCTGGAGCCCTTTGGCTCCTGCCGCCTGTGCCTCGTGGAAATCGAGGGGCGCCGCGGCTTTCCCGCCTCCTGTACCACCCCTGCCGAAGCCGGCATGAAGGTACGCACCCAGTCGCCCAAGCTGGCCGACCTGCGCCGCGGCGTCATGGAACTGTACATCTCCGACCATCCCCTGGACTGCCTGACCTGCTCCGCCAATGGCGATTGCGAACTGCAGGACATGGCCGGCACGGTGGGCCTGCGCGACGTGCGCTACGGTTACGAGGGACTGAACCACATCAAGGAACAGGCCGACACTTCCAATCCCTATTTCACCTACGATCCTTCCAAGTGCATCGTGTGCAACCGCTGCGTGCGCGCCTGCGAAGAAACCCAGGGCACTTTTGCCCTGACCATATCCGGACGCGGTTTTGAATCGCGCGTCTCGGCAGGCGAAAGCCAGGCCTTCATGGATTCGGAGTGCGTCTCCTGCGGCGCCTGCGTCAATGCCTGCCCCACCGCCACCCTGATGGAAAAAACCATCATCGAGGCTGGGCAGCCCGATCACAGCGTGCTCACCACCTGCGCTTATTGTGGCGTAGGGTGCGGCTTCAAGGCCGACATGAAGGGCTCGGAAGTGGTGCGCATGACCCCCTGGAAGGATGGCAAGGCCAACGAAGGACATGCCTGCATCAAGGGCCGCTTTGCCTGGGGTTACACCACCCACAAGGATCGCATCCTGAAGCCCATGATCCGCAGCAAGATCACTGACCCGTGGCAGGAAGTCAGTTGGGAAACCGCCATCGGCCACGCGGCCAGCGAGTTCCGTCGCATCCAGAACAAGTTCGGCGTGGATTCCATCGGCGGCATCACCTCCTCGCGTTGCACCAACGAAGAAACCTATCTGGTGCAGAAACTGGTCCGTGCAGGCTTTGGCAACAACAACGTGGACACTTGCGCCCGCGTCTGCCACTCGCCTACCGGTTATGGCCTGGGACAGACCTACGGCACCTCGGCCGGCACCCAGACCTTCAAGTCGATCGAGAAGGCCGACGTCATCCTGATCATCGGCGCCAACCCCACGGATGCCCATCCGGTGTTTGGTTCACGCATGAAGAAACGCCTGCGCGAAGGCGCACGCCTGATCATTGTGGACCCGCGCAAGATCGAACTGGTCAGCAGCCCACACATCAAGGCAGACTATCACCTGCAACTGCGTCCGGGCACCAACGTGGCCATCGTCAATGCGCTGGCCCACGTCATCGTGACCGAAGGCCTGCTGGATCAACAGTTTGTTGACGAGCGTTGCGACAAGGAAGCCTTCGACTACTGGCGCGACTTTGTGGCCAGCGCCAACAACAGTCCCGAAGCACTCGAGAGCATGACCGGCGTGCCCGCCCACCTGGTCCGCGAAGCCGCGCGCCTGTACGCCAACGCCGGCAACGGCGCCATCTATTATGGCCTGGGCGTTACCGAGCATTCGCAGGGCTCCACCGCAGTCATCGGCATTGCCAACCTTGCCATGGCCACCGGCAACATCGGCCGCGAAGGCGTGGGCGTCAACCCGCTGCGCGGCCAGAACAACGTGCAGGGCTCGTGCGACATGGGTTCGTTCCCGCATGAGTATCCCGGCTACCGTCACGTGTCGGACGACGCCACGCGCACACTGTTCGAAAAGGATTGGGGGGTGAGCCTCAGAAAAGAACCGGGCCTGCGCATTCCCAACATGTTCGAAGCGGCCATGGACGGCTCATTCAAAGGGCTGTACTGCCAGGGCGAGGACATCGTTCAATCCGACCCCAACACCCAGCACGTGATTGCTGCCATGGAAGCCATGGAGTGCATCGTGGTGCAGGATCTGTTCCTGAACGAAACCGCCAAGTACGCCCATGTGTTCCTGCCAGGTTCGAGCTTCCTCGAAAAGGACGGCACTTTCACCAATGCCGAGCGGCGCATCTCGCGCGTGCGCAAGGTCATGGCCCCCAAGGCGGGTCTGGCCGACTGGGAGGCCACCGTGGCCCTGTCCAATGCCCTGGGCTACCCCATGCATTACAAGGACCCCTCAGAAATCATGGCAGAAATTGCCCGCCTCACCCCCACCTTCTCCAGCGTCACCTACGAGAAGCTGGACCAGTTGGGCAGCGTGCAGTGGCCGTGTAACGACGCCATGCCCGAGGGCACGCCGTTGATGCACATCGACCATTTCGTGCGCGGCAAGGGACGATTCCTCATCACCCAGTACGTGCCCACGGATGAAAAGGTCACGCCAAAGTTCCCGTTGTTGTTGACCACGGGGCGCATCTTGTCGCAGTACAACGTGGGCGCGCAGACACGTCGCACCGAAAATGTGAAGTTCCACGAAGAAGACCGCCTGGACATTCATCCCCAGGATGCAGCAGAGCGCGGCATCCAGGAAGACGACTGGGTTGGCATCACGTCGCGTGCGGGTGAAACCGTATTGCGCGCCCGGGTGACCGAGCGCATGCAGCCGGGCGTGGTGTACACCACGTTCCACTTCCCGGAATCGGGTGCCAACGTCATCACCACCGACAACTCCGACTGGGCGACCAACTGCCCCGAATACAAGGTGACTGCGGTGCAGGTGGTGAAGGTCAAGCACGCCTCCGAGTGGCAGGAAAACTTCCACGAGTTCAACGAAACCCAGTTGCGCCTGTTGAAGGATAAAGTGGTGACTGCCGAGGCCGCGGCGGGAACCCGCTGATTGCCAAAACCCATGGACAGCCCGTTGCCTCTGACCACCCCCACCCTGCAGGCGCTTTCCGTAGCGCGCTGGAAGGGCAGTTATGCCCCCTCACAGGATCAGGTGGCCGAAGAGACGCCCATCGGCATCGAGTACAACGGGGTACCCCATGTGGTGATGCTGGCCACCCCCTCCGATCTGGCGGATTTTGCCCTTGGGTTTTCGCTGACGGAGGGGATCATCTCCAGCGTCAGCGACATCCAGGACATCGCCGTAGAGGAGTACAGCGCGGGCATCCGGGTGCAGCTCACCATTGATGAGGCGCTTTTTTCACGCCTTGACCTCAAGCGGCAGAATCTCGCCGGGCGCACGGGCTGTGGCCTGTGCGGCACGGAACGCCTGGCCCAGGTATTTCGCCCCATGCGCGACGTCACCTCCAGCCAGACCCTGTCTGTGAAGGCCCTGCACACGGCTTTGACCGACCTGCCGCAGCATCAAACCCTGCAACAGGCTACCGGGGCCACCCACGCGGCTTTCTGGCTCGATGCCGACGGGCGTATCATGGCCGCACGCGAGGATGTGGGCCGCCACAACGCGCTGGACAAGCTCATCGGGGCGCTGGCCCGCAAGCAAACCGATTTCACACAGGGCGCCCTGCTGATCACAAGCCGTGCCAGCTACGAGATGGTGCAGAAATCCATTCAAATGGGCATCGGCATCCTCGTCGCCATTTCTGCACCCACGGCTCTGGCCGTGCGCATGGCTGAACAATTCAACCTGACGCTGGTGGGTTTTGCCCGCAATGGCCACCATGTGGCCTATGCCCACCCCGAACGACTGACCGACTTCTGAAAGAGACGCTTGTTATGAACGCAGAAAACCTGATCAAGATGGCCAACGACATCGGCAGCTTCTTTGAAGCCATGCCCAACCGCGAGCAGGCCACCCGCGACGTGGCCACGCATATCCAGAAATTCTGGGAACCGCGCATGCAGAAATCCCTGATTTCCTATCTCGGCACCCACGGCGACGGAAACCTGAAGCCCATCGTGCGCGATGCCCTGCGCGAGATTCACCCCGCCTCATTTGCCGCCAGAAACTGAAAGACGGGCCGAATCCTGTTCCCCACGTTTGGCCCATCCAAACCTTCCGCCTTCCGGTTCGCCGTAGCACGTAACCCCCACAGATGCTAGGGAGCAGGTCTTGCCGTGGCCAGAATTCACGGTACTGGAGGGGGCCAATGGCTGGCTTGCCTACCACCCCTTTTTGTACGTAGTATGAGCGATGCCAGACGGTGCTTCCTCGATCAGGCCTATGGGGACTTTTGGCATCGGCATCGTCCTGGGGATTGGTCTGTTCTTCGTATTGGCGCACCTGGGTATTTTGGACAAGTGGGCAGGCACAAAATAATCAAGGGGTTCATGCCATGTTTGGTTCATTCAACGTCATCTTCGCCCTCCTGGCCGTACTGGCGCTCAACCTCACCATGTTCGCCGTGGCCCTGCAGATGGACCTCCTGATCATTCAGTCAGACCTGGCCAAAGTCCTGGCCTGGGCCTTTGCCGTGGGCTCATGGCACATGGCCTACAAATTTCGCAACCGCTAGGAAACCTTTTCATGACGACCCCACCCACCCCGCCTGAACACCTGGAAGCAGCCCTCGAGCATCTCGACCATGCCGTGACGTCCGGCAACATTGCTGCAGGTGCGGCCAAGGGGCTGATCTACAGCGTCGTGGAAACCCTGGGCGTGCTGGTAGGCGACCCCGACCTGCCGGAGCATGTGCGCGCGGGCTATGAGGGCTTGCTGGAAACAGCGCGCGAGCTGCGGGCCAAAATCGATCGCCACGAGCGCTGAGGTTTTTCGTTCACCACTTCCAGTCGCGAATTTCAGGCATGTCCTGACCATGCTGCCCGATGTATCGCCTGTGCTCGACAAGCTTGTCCTTGAGCTGCTGTTTCAGGTAGAACCCCCTGTCGCCGGTCTGCGGTAACCGGTCAATGGCGTCCATGGCAAGATGGAAGCGATCCAGCTCATTGAGCACCGTCATGTCGAAGGACGTGGTGATGGTGCCCTCCTCCTTGTAGCCGCGCACATGAAAGTTGTCGTGGTTGGTGCGACGATAGGTCAACCGGTGGATCAGCCAGGGGTAGGCATGGAAGGCAAAAATGACCGGCTTGTCCCGGGTGAACAACTCATCGAAATCCTTGTCGCTCAAGCCATGGGGATGCTCGCCTTGCGGTTGCAGTTTCATGAGGTCCACCACGTTGACCACGCGAATTTTCAAATCGGGCAGGTGTTCGCGCAGGATGGATACGGCAGCCAGCGTCTCCAGCGTCGGCACATCGCCGCAACAGGCCATAACGAGATCGGGGGCAACCCCTTGGTCATTGCTGGCCCATTGCCAGATGCCAATGCCCTCGGCGCAGTGCCTGACGGCATCGTCCATGGTCAACCACTGCGGCGCCGGGTGTTTGCCTGCAATCACCACATTGACGTAATGGCGGCTGCGCAGGCAGTGGTCCATCACGGATAACAGGCAATTGGCGTCAGGCGGCAGGTAAACCCGCACGACCCCGGCCTTCTTGTTGACGACGAGGTCGATGAAACCTGGATCCTGATGGGTAAATCCGTTATGGTCCTGGCGCCACACATGCGAGGCCAGCAAATAATTGAGCGAGGCGATTTCCCGCCGCCAGTGCAACCGGGAGGTGACCTCCAGCCATTTGGCGTGCTGGTTGAACATGGAATCGACGATGTGGATGAACGCCTCATAGCAGTTGAACAAACCGTGTCGCCCGGTCAGCAGATACCCTTCCAGCCAGCCCTCACACTGGTGCTCACTCAACATTTCCATCACCCGCCCGGTGGGCGCCAGAAACTCATCGTTGGGCAAAGTGGCGGCATTCCATTGGCGCGACGTGACTTCAAACAGGGCTTCCAGGCCGTTGGAGAGGGTCTCGTCCGGCCCGAACACCCTGAAATTGCGCTGCACTTCGTTGTACTTCACCACATCGCGCAAGAAGCGCCCCAACACATGCGTATCGCCAACACCAGGCGCGCCGGGAACAGGAACCTCGGCCGCATAATCGCGAAAATCCGGCATCCGCAAATCGCGCAGCAGGATGCCGCCGTTGGCGTGGGGATTGGCTCCCATGCGTCGTTCGCCCTGCGGGGCGAGTTCGGCCAGTTCCGGTTTCAGGCGGCCCTCCGCATCAAACAGTTCCTCGGGCTTATAGCTTTTGAGCCACGCTTCCAGCAGCGCGAGGTGTTCAGGATGCAGGGCAGGATCAGACAGCGGCACCTGGTGCGCGCGAAAGGTGCCTTCAATCTGCACGCCATCCACCCGCTTGGGCCCCGTCCATCCCTTGGGCGAATTGAGGACGATCATGGGCCAGCGCGGGCGCGTGGTGTTGCCGTGAATGCGGGCGTCCTCCTGGATTTTTCTGATCTGGGCCACCACTGTATCCAGCGTCGCGGCCATGGCCTCATGCATCCGGTGAGGTTCGTGACCTTCCACGAAGTATGGCGTCCACCCGTAACCGCGCAGCAACTGTTCCAGTTCCTCGCGGGTAATGCGCGCCAGCACGGTGGGATTGGAAATCTTGTAGCCGTTCAAATGCAGGATCGGCAGTACCGCACCATCGGTGGCCGGATCAAGAAACTTGTTTGAGTGCCATGCTGTGGCCAGCGGCCCTGTTTCTGCTTCACCATCCCCCACGACGCAGGCAACGATGAGCTGGGGATTATCGAACGCTGCGCCAAACGAGTGACTGAGCGAGTACCCCAACTCGCCACCCTCGTGAATCGATCCCGGACACTCGGGCGAGGCGTGACTGGGAATGCCCCCGGGAAAGGAAAACCGGGTGAAGAGCTTTCTGAGGCCCGCTTCGTCCTGGCTGATGTCAGGATAGATTTCGCTGTAAGTGCCTTCAAGATAGGTGTTGCCCACCACCGCCGGACCCCCATGCCCCGGACCGGACACATACATCATGTTGAGGTCGTACTGCTTGATGATCCGGTTCAAATGCACATAAATGAAGTTCTGCCCCGGGGTTGTGCCCCAGTGCCCCAGCAGCATGTGCTTGATGTCCGTCAGCGCCAGCGGCCGCTTGAGCAGCGGATTGTCGCAAAGAAAGATCTGGCCTGCCGACAGGTAATTGGCTGCACGCCAATAGGCGTCCATGCGCTCGAGCAGGGCTTGCCGGCTCATGGACTCTCTGTCAACAATGCAGCACTGACGATGGTCTGCGCTTCCGCCAGGATGCGCGCCAGATGATCAGGGCCCATAAAACTCTCGGCGTAGATCTTGTAGATGTCTTCGGTGCCTGAAGGGCGCGCCGCAAACCATCCGTTTGCAGTCGTGACCTTCAAGCCACCAATGGCTGCGCCGTTTCCTGGCGCCTGGGTGAGGATGTCCTGAATGCGCTCACCCGCCAGCGTGTCCGACCGGACCTGTTGCGGCGAGAGCTTTGCCAGCATGCGCTTTTGTTGCGGTGTTGCAGGCGCTTCGAGGCGATCAGAAACGGGATCGCCGAATTCGCTGGCCAGCTCGCGGTAGATTTCGCCAGGATCGCGCCCCATGCGCGCGGTGATTTCTGCCGAGAGCAATGCCGGAACCATGCCGTCCTTATCCGTGGTCCAGACGCTGCCATCCAGGCGCGCAAAGGAGGCGCCCGCGCTTTCTTCTCCGCCAAAGCCCAGCGAGCCGTCACGCAACCCGGCCACAAACCATTTGAAACCCACCGGCACTTCGCACAGCCGGCGCCCCAGTTTTGCCGTGACGCGGTCGATCATCTGGCTGCTGACCACCGTCTTGCCCACGGCCGCATCGGTGCGCCATTGGGGCCGGTGCTGGAAAAGATAGAAAATGGCCACGGCAAGATAATGGTTGGGTGGCAGCAATCCCGTGCTTCTGGCGACAATGCCATGCCGGTCATGGTCGGTGTCGCAGGCAAAGGCAATGTCGAAACGATCCTTCAATCCGATCAGGCTCTGCATGGCGTAAGGCGAGGAAGGGTCCATGCGAATCCGGCCATCCCAATCCACGGTCATGAAACGGAAGGTGGGGTCCACCCCATCGTTCACCACCGTCAGATTCAAACCATGGCGCTCTGCAATGGCGTGCCAGTAGTGCACGCCAGCGCCACCCAGGGGGTCTACGCCCATCGCGATGTTGGCATCGCGTATGGCCTGCAGGTCGAGCACGTGGCCCAGATCGTCGACGTAAGCCTGGAGGTAATCGTGGCGATGCGTCGTGCCCGCGCGCAGGGCCTTTGCCAAGGACCAACGCCTCACGCCCTTGAGGGCACTTTTAAGGAAATCATTGGCTCTCGTCTCAACCCAACCGGTCACGACGGCGTCCGCCGGCCCGCCATGGGGGGGGTTGTACTTGAAGCCGCCGCTATCGGGCGGGTTGTGTGATGGGGTGATGATGATGCCATCGGCAAAGCCTGCCGTGCGCCCCAGGTTATGGCTGATGATGGCGTGGGAGATTGCTGGTGTGGGCGTGAATTCATCATGCGTGGCGAGCATCACATCCACGCCGTTGGCCGCCAGCACTTCGAGGGCACTGGAATAGGCCGGCGTGGACAGGGCGTGCGTGTCCATGCCCAGAAACAACGGGCCATTGATGCCCTGCCACCGGCGGTAATCACAAATGGCCTGGGTGATGGCCAGTACATGCCACTGATTGAACGTATTGTCGAAGGAGCAACCGCGATGTCCTGAGGTGCCGAAGGCCACCCGCTGTTCAGCAACTGAAAAGTCAGGCGCCTCTGTGTAATAGGCTGAAACCAGTTTGGGCACGTCCACCAGCATGTCGGGTGTAGCCAGGTGTCCTGCCAGCGGACTGATGCTTACAGAAGTTTCCGTACTCATGAAGACATGTCCTCCGTTGCAACATTATCCAGCGTTACCGGTCATTCAAGAACAGGACAGCGTTAAAGCCCTGACTGACCCAATAAAAGTGAAGGGCTGGCCCTTACTGCCCTTGCAGAAGCATCAGGCAATTTCCGTATCGTCGTCAGAGGGCATCGTCGTCAGTGCCAGTTCAAGATTTGAAGCCAGCTTGCCCGCGTATTGGGCTGCCTCAAACAATTGAAGTGACTCGTAGTATTTTGCCTTTGACCGAAAATAATCGATATCGACTGATAACGCTTTTCTTGTTTCGTCTTTTTTCATGTCGCCACCCTGGTAGCTGGTAGAAGGTTGGAGTGAA
>JAJZHC010000038.1 GCA_021804705.1 Pseudomonadota bacterium | reverse complement strand
CTGTTTAGGCCGAGGGATTTTAAGTCCCTTGTGTCTACCAATTTCACCACCCGGGCAGGCCCGCCATTTTACCGGGTTCGCCTGATTCCGGGTGTAAATCGATCGGCGGCGAAAGTGATGGCATGGTTGCGATGTTCTGGACCGCACCAGGTCCGATAGTCCGGGTTGCAGTTGTCGCAAGTATGGCACCGCCCAGTCGATTCTTCTCCAAAGTAGCGAAGCAGGGTGCGCCGCCGACACGAATCCGACCGGCAATAGCGTGCCAATGCCTCGAGCCTGTTCAAGTCGGCTACCTGTCTGTCGGGGGATCGCTGTGTTTGCTGGATGCGCAGGCGCAAGGCCATGAGGTCGGCGGGATGGAACAACATCAAGGCTTCAGCCACACCGCCGTCCCTGCCGGCTCTGCCGGTTTCCTGATAATAGCCTTCAAGGTTGCGTGGACTGTCGAGATGGATGACAAAGCGTACGTCGGGCTTGTCCACGCCCATGCCAAAAGCCACCGTGGCGACCATGATGACGCCCTTCTCCTGGACGAACTGCTGCTGGTGACATTCCCTCTGGTCCATTCCCAATCCTGCATGGTAAGGCAGGCTGCTCCACCCTCGCGATTGCAGCCATAACGCCGCATGTTCCACCTGGCGCCGCGACTGGCAGTAGATGATGCCGCTATCGCCTGCATGTCTTTCCAACAGAAATGTTTCTATTTGAGCCCCAGGGTTTAACTTGGGGCAGATGCCGTAATGCAGGTTGGGGCGGTCGAAGCTGGCAACATACTGCTGGTCGGCGCGCAACTGCAGTTGCTCCAGGATTTCCTGGCGTGTGTCGGGGTCTGCCGTGGCCGTGAGGGCCACACGGGGTACGCTGGGATAATGCTGGTGAAGCACGCTCAACTTGCGATACTCGGGGCGGAAATCATGCCCCCATTGCGCAATGCAATGCGCCTCATCGATGGCAAACAGGGACAGTTGCTGACGCGCCTGCAGGCGATCGAGCAGGGCAAGAAACGCAGGCTGGGCCAGCCGTTCAGGCGAGACATAAAGCAGCTTGAGACGCCCGGCCAGCAAGTCCTCCTGAAGACGCCGGTTTTCATGCCTGGCGAGGGTGGCGTTGAGTTGCGCGGCAGGCACGCCGCGACGGCGCAGGGACATCACCTGATCCTGCATCAGGGCAATGAGGGGCGATACCACCAGGGTGATCCCGGGAAGCAGCAATGCCGGAATCTGGTAGCACAGGGATTTTCCTCCGCCGGTCGGCATCAGCACCAGGGCGCTCTTGCCGCCCATGAGGTGTGCAATGATCGCTTCCTGGGCGCCGCGAAAGGCAGGGTAGCCAAAAACGCGTTGCAGCGTGTGAAGGGCTGTAGACATCACGGTATTGTGATGGGTTTCATGGCGGCAAGGTGCTTGCAGTAGCACCACAATTTGTCTAAATTCAGTCGGGATCGTCGGTGTAGAATTCACGCCTCATTTCCTTAGTGCAGGAGACATGATGAACGGTCATTGGGTGGATGTTGCAAGCAGCGATGGGGGCTCATTCCAGGCGTACCTCAGCCTGCCCCCCACGGGGATTGGTCCTGGGATCGTATTGATCCAGGAAATTTTTGGCGTCAACGAACATATTCGCGGCGTGGCGGATCAGTACGCCTTGGATGGCTATGTGGTGCTGGCACCCGATGTCTTCTGGCGTGAAGCGCCCCGGGTTGAACTGGGATATGACGACGCGGCCATGGTGCGCGGCCGGGCCTTGAAGGGGAACCTGAATTTCGACAGCGCAGTTCAGGATCTGGTGAATAGTGCGGCAGCATTGAGAAAGCTGCCCCAGGTGGTGGGAAAGGTAGCCAGTCTCGGATATTGCATGGGCGGGCTACTCTCTTATCTGCTGGCGGCAAGCGGAAGCGTGGATGCGGGTATCTGCTATTACGGTGCCGGAATTGAAGCCAGGCTGGATCAGGAGGCTTGCATTACCTGTCCCATGCTGTTCCATTTTGCAGAGCAGGATCAGTTGATTCCGGTCAGCGCAGTCAAAACCGTATCGCGGACCTTTGCTTCCCACGCAGATGCCTGGGTTCAGACTTACCCGGGCGTGGGCCATGGGTTCAACTGCTGGGCACGCGCTGCTTACAATCAGCCGGCTGCAGCGTTGGCCCGGGGCAGGACGCTGGAGTTTCTGTCGATCTATTTGTGATTGCGGAGGGTTTCAGCCGCCCAGGTAGGCGGCAACAACTCTGGGATCGTTGATGAGATCCTGGGCGCGGCCCCCTAATGTGACGCTGCCGGTCTCCATGACATAGGCGCGGTCAGCCAGTTTCAAGGCCTGACGCACGTTCTGTTCCACCAGCAGAATGGTCATGCCCTGTTGGTGGATTTCGCGCAGAATCGCAAAAATATCCCGCACGATGAGCGGAGCCAGCCCCATGGAGGGCTCGTCCAGCATCAACAGTCGCGGTTGGGACAGCAACGCGCGGCCGATGGCCAGCATCTGCTGTTCGCCACCTGACAGGTTGCCTGCCAGCTGACTGGCGCGTTGCTTGAGGATGGGAAAGCGCTCATAGATGGGTTTGAGGTCGGCCTGCCCGGGTTGCGTGTAGGCACCCAATTCCAGGTTTTCCCGCACGGTCAGGGTTTTGAGGATGGCCCGGCCTTCAGCCACTTGCACCAATCCCCCCGACACCCGTTGGTGCGGGCTCCAGCGCGTAATGTCCTGGTTTTCCCAGACCACGCGGCCTGATACCAGACGGATCAGCCCGGAAAGGGCCAACAGCGTGGTACTTTTGCCCGCGCCGTTTGCCCCCACCAGCGCCACAATTTCGCCGGGGTGCACTTCCAGGGAAACGCCCTTGACGGCCTCCACATGGCCGTAGGACACGCGCAGCTGTTCGAGTTGCAACAGGGCTTTGTTCACGAAGCGGTGTCCTCCTGCCCCAAATAGGCTTCAATCACGGCCGGGTTGGACTGGATGGCTGACGGCGTGCCTTCGGCAATGATGCGTCCAAAATTGAGGACGGCCACGGTATCGCACAGCCCCATGACAAAACGCATGTCGTGTTCGATCATGAAGACGGTCAAGTGATCCTGGCGCAGGCTCTCGATCAGCGCCATCACGGCATTCTTCTCAGTGGCGTTCATGCCCGCCACGGGCTCGTCGAGCAGCAGCAGACGCGGTTGCGTGGCCAGGGCCCGGGCGATTTCGAGCTTGCGCTGATTGCCGTAGGACAGGTTGCCGGCCAGTTCCTGTGACAGATCACCCAGTCCCACCCGCTGCAGCAAGTGATGCGCTTCCATGCGCGCATTGCGTTCCATCGCCCGAAAGCGTGGCGTGCGCAGCACTGCATCCCAGATGGGGTAATCGAGGTGCGCGTGCATGCCTACGATGACGTTGTCGATCAACGACATCTCTGAAAACAGGCGGATGTTCTGGAAGGTGCGGGCAATGCCGCGGGTGGCGATGCGATAGGGAGGCAGCCCGAGCAGGCTCTGCCCCTGAAAGTGCATCTCACCCGAGGAAGGTGGAAACAGTCCGGTGATGAGGTTGAAAACAGTGGTCTTGCCAGCGCCGTTTGGGCCGATCAGGCCAAATACCTGACCACTGGGGACTGTCAGGCTGACTTGTTCGAGGGCTGTGACGCCGCCGAACTGTCGGGAAATGCGATCAAGCGTCAGCATGTTTCGATCTTTTCTTCAGCCAACGTGCCAAGCGACGGGGGGCCCAGATGCCGTGTGGCAGGAACAGGACCACGGCGATCAAGATCACCCCGTTGGCGGCCATGCGAAATTCCTGCAGGCTACGTAGCAGTTCTGGCAGCAGCGTGATGATGGCTCCTCCCAGCAAGGGGCCGAGCAGCCCCTGGATGCCGCCCAGAATAGCCATGGTGAGAATGTCCACTGCATTCTCGAAGCCAAAATTGCCGGGGCTGAGGGTAAAGGTGTAGTGCGCATTGAGTCCCCCTGCAAGTCCCGCAATGGCGGCCCCCAGGACAAAGGCCAAGAGCTTGATGCGATGGGTGGCTATCCCCATCAGCCGGGCGGCGGTCTCATCTTCGCGAATGGCCTCGAAAGCGCGCCCAATGCGGGAATGGCGCAACGCTTGCAGTAGCAGCAACACCGCCACCACGGACAGCAGGACATGCCACCACTCCGTGAAGAGCGGAATGCCGTTTAGCCCCAGCGGGCCACCCGTGATATCGAGGTTGAGTGCCACGACCCTCACCACTTCGCCAAAACCCAGGGTTGCCATGGCAAGGTAGACACCCGACAGGCGCAATACGGGTACGCCGATGACCAGGGCCACGCTCGAGGGTGCGAGAGTGCCCAGCAGCAGGGCGCTGGGAAAGGACAAGCCGTACTGCAGGGTGCTGACGGCGCTGACGTAAGCGCCAATACCCATGAAGGCTGCATTGGCGAGCGAGAGCAGGCCGCAGGAGAGCGTGAGGGAAATGGACAGCGCCATCAGCCCGTACACGCCGATACTCAGGACCAGCGTGCTATAGGTGGCCCACCAGGATGACCAGTCCATCAGGCGCTCCGGGTGGCCGAGGCGCCGAAGAGTCCCTGCGGTCGCCAGAGCAACATCAGAAACAACAGGCCAAAAGACAGGGCGTCTCGGTATTCGCTGGAGAGAAAGGTGACCGCAAACACTTCTGTGATGCCCAGAAACAGGCCGCCCAGTACCGCACCACGCACATCGCCCAACCCGCCCAGAATAATGGCAGCAATGCCCTTATGGAGCATGGGCTGGCCCATGAAAGGCGTAATGGCGTTGAAAGACAGGCCGATCAGGATGCCGGCGGTGCCGCCCAGGGCTGCAGCAATAAAGCTGGTCAGATGGAACAGGCGCTCTACCGGAATGCCGAGCAGGGCGGCAGAGCGCGGTGACTCTGCAATGGCTCGCAATGCTTGCCCCAGACGGGTTCGTTTCAGCACCCACATCATCAACACCATGAGCACCAGGGCGAGTGAGGTGATACCCGCCTGCAACAAGGGAATGGTAATCGTACCCAGCTTCAGGGTCTCATCGTTGAACCACTCCATGGGAAAGCGCCGGGCTTCAGAGCCGAACACTCCCTGGGCCAGGCTGGTCATCAGGATGGCGGCGCCGATGGTGGCAATCATGGGCATGAGATGCGGCGCGCCTCTCTGGCGCAGGCGTTTCAGGATCAGGACATCGATCAACAGCCCCACCAGGCCTGAAAAGACCATGGCAGCGGGCAGGGCTATCCACAGGGACAGGTCAAACCAGGTAACCAGCAGCAAGGCTGCATAGGCTCCCAGCATGAAAATGCCGCCATGCGACAGGTTGATGACACCCAGGATGCCGAACACCAAAGTAAAACCCAACGCAAACAAGGCATAGACGCTGCCAAGACTGATCGCGTTGACGATCTGTTGCGCCAGCATGCTACTTCAACAGGACGAACTTGCCGTTCTTCACGATGTAGACAAAAGGCGTCTGGTTGGCGTCATAGCCACCGGGCTTGATGGCATGCTCCGGTGCGGGGCGAAAGGCAAATTTTCCGGTGGCACCATCGATCTGGATATGCGGCAGGACATCGCGCAGGGCCTGGCGATCCTGTTCCAGTTGCCCCGTCAGCTTGATCTTCTTCAGGGCTTCGGCCACGATAAACAGGGCATCGTAGCCCTGGGCAGAAAACTGGTTGGGATCCGTGCCGTATTTCTTGCGGTAGGCTGCAATGAAGTGCTGATTCTGCACCGAGGGGTTGCCGTCAAACCAGGGTGAACCCACGATGGTGCCTTCGGCCGCCGCCTTGGCAATTTCCACCAGCTTGGGCGAATTGAAGCCATTGCCGCCGATAAAGGACTGCTTGATGCCCAGCGCGCGGGACTGCAGCAGGATATTGGCACCTTCTTCCGAAAGACAGGGGCAGATGATGGCGTCGGGATTGGCCGCTTTCAGCTTGGTCAATTGGGCCTTGAAGTCCACGTCTCCCTTGGCATAGGTTTCGGTGTCCACGACAGGAATGTGCAGTTCCTCCAGGGATTTCCTGAAGACGTCGTAACCGCTTTTGGTGAAAGCGTCGTCGTTGCCGTAGATGATGCCAACCTTGTGGATGTTGAGGTGTTTGATGGCGGTTCTGAGCGTGACCGGAACCACGTCAGCCTCCATGGGCGAGCTGCGAAAAATATAGGGTCCGATGTCCGTGATGCCCGAGGCCGTATTGCTGGTACCAAAGGCTACCACCTTTGCCAAGTTGGCGATGGGGCCGGCAGCAAACATCGAGTTGGACAGGGTAGGCCCGAAAATCATCAGTACCTTATCCTGGAATATGAGTTTTTTGTAGACGTTGATGGCTTCTTCTTTCTTGCCGCGCTCATCCTCTTCAATCAGAACAATCTTGTCGCCATTGACGCCACCCTTGGCATTGATTTCATCCCGGGCCAGCAGGAAACCGTTCTGGATGGGCACGCCGTACTGCGAGGCCGGGCCGGTCAGCGCCTCGGTCAGGCCGATCCGGATGTCGCCAGCATGGCTGACAAGCGGAATGAGCAAAACAGAGAGCAAGGCAACGATGGGAGACAGGGTCTGAATGCGCATGGAGGTTCCAGTTCGGCAAAAGAAGCATTTTACCCAGTCATTGCCCCAGATAAAACCCTTTTATGGGGGGTGTCAAGGGGCCAGACTTGATTTTCGCAAAAGTGGTATCATGTAAGGTTCAATTGGAGAGAAATGCCATTATGGTTGTTTATGATCTTGCCTGCCCTCGGGAACATCGGTTTGAAGGCTGGTTCGAATCCGCTTCGAGCTTTGAAAGCCAGCGTGAAGACGGCCATGTTTCTTGCCCCCTTTGTAACTCCAGGGAAATTACACGGCTGCCCTCCGCGCCCTATGTTCGCGGCAAGGCTGAAGCCGTTGCGAAAAACGATGAAATGCAGGAACCCATGATGATGGTCGCGGGCGACCTCGTCAATGCCCTGCGCCAGCAAGTGGTCCAGCATATCCTGGCCCATACCGAGGATGTTGGCGAAAGCTTTGCCGAAGTGGCGCGTGAAGTGCATTTCGGCGAGGTCCCGGTGCGCAACATTCGCGGCGTGGCCACTCAGGAAGAGCTGCAGGAACTGCACGATGAGGGCGTGGATGTCATGGTCCTTGGGATGCCTGATACCCTCGGTTCACGCCACTGAGTCACCCCATGACTACGGCGGTCATGCTGATCGATCCCAAATCGATGCCCTCCACCGGAAAACTGACCTGATCTGTGCTGCGTTGCAGGCCCAGCATGTAGAGCAGCGGCAGGTAGTGTTCAGGGGTGGGTACCGCACGGCGCCCGTCCGCGTCCAGCGCATCGAGTGCCAGCAGCGCGTCATGGTTTCCTGCACTAATGGCCAGCCTTGTCTTCTGATCGAATCGTACAGCCCAGTCGTAGGGGCTCGCCGACGCTTCCCACAACAGTTCTCCCAGGTGATGCACGATGTTGCCACTTCCCAAAACCAGCACGCCCTCGTCGCGCAAGGGGGCCAGCCGGCGTGCGAGTTCGTAGTGAAACCTGCCGTTGCCCCTCGAATCCAGGGACAGTTGAACCACCGGGATGTCGGCGTCAGGGTAGAAATGCTTCAATACGGACCAGGTCCCATGATCCAGACCCCATGCCGCATCCTGGCGTACTGGTGTGGGTGAGAGCAGGTCTGCGACGCGTTGCGCCAGCAGGGGGTTGCCTGGGGCAGGGTATTGCACCTGATAGAGGGCCCTGGGAAAACCGCCAAAATCGTGGATGGTGCGTGGTTGCGCCATTGCAGTTACGGCCGTTTCGGGCACGAACCAGTGCGCCGAGATGGCGAGGATGGCTTTTGGTCTGGGCAAGGTCCGTCCCAAGCTCTCCCAGGCTTCGGTATAGCGACTGGGCATGATGGCGTGCATGGGGTTGCCGTGACCGACAAACACGGTAGGCATGGTTGTTGTCATGAGTCGATTCTAGAGGGGTTGCGTTTTCGGCAATACTGTATAAAAATACAGTCATGGAGGATGTGATGAGCCCATTGACCCCTAGACAGCAGCAAATTCTCGACTGGATACGCCAGCATATGGAACAGGAGGGCGTGCCGCCCACGCGCGCGGAACTGTGCGCAGCCATGGGTTTTCGCTCTCCCAATGCCGCTGAGGACCACTTGCGTGCCCTGGCCAGGAAAGGAGCCATCGAGTTGGTGGCGGGTTCCTCACGCGGCATTCGCCTGCCGGACCATGGCGGGCTTCCGTTGGTGGGCCGGGTGGCCGCAGGAAGCCCGGTCCTGGCCACCGAACACATCGAGGCTCATTACAAGGTCGACCCCCAGATGTTTCGTCCCCAGGCAGATTACCTGCTTCGGGTCCGTGGCGCGAGCATGCGCGATGTTGGCATTCTGGACAACGACTTGCTTGCCGTACATCAAACGACCGTAGCGAGCAATGGTCAGATCGTGGTGGCGCGACTGGGTGACGAAGTGACGGTCAAACGTTTCCTGCAGCACGGCCATCAGGTTGAGCTTCTGCCTGAAAACCCCGATTTTGAGCCCATTCTGGTGGATTTGCGGCATGAGCCGCTGGTCATCGAAGGCTTGGGCGTAGGCATCATCCGATCCGACTGGAGCTACTAAATCATGTCCCTCGTTATCACGCCCCTGTATCTGCTCGTTCGGCAGGCGCGCCAACTTCTGGCGCAAATCAACTTCAACAAGACAAGACAACCTGTCGATTCCAATAATATCCATGCACTTCAAACGGCATTGCACGCGTGGCCGGTCGGGGTGACCGAGGTGACGGCTTGCGGTGAGCAGGAGCTCAATGGGCTATTGCCGTTCCTGGCCAGCATGACCCGCAGGCGCAAGTGGGTTGTGCTGGTGGCACCCCCTTATGCGTTGCCCACGACACGTTTCCATCGAGCCGGGGTTGATCCGTCCCGGTACATGGTGGTTCGTACAACATCCGCCGAAGGAAAGAGATGGGCAGTTCAGCAGGCGCTTCGCAGTCGCGATTGCGGTGCCGTGCTGTTCTGGTCCATGCCTTTGGAGGCGTCACAGCGTCTTCGCCTGGAAGCGGCCGCCCTGGAGGGTGAGGCCTCATGCATTGGTTTCATTGATTCGTTTAACAAATTGATTAATATCCATAAAGCAGCATAGTATCACGCTGTTGTATCGCGCGCGCCGCAGCATGAAAAAGCCCCTCTTTGGAGGGGCTTTTTCAAGGGCGATTGATTTACTGTCCTTATGTCACAGCCTTATGACTCGCTGCGCTGTTGGGTCTCCACCTGAACCAGCGGGCCGGCCTCTGCGGTGGTAGCCGGGCGGGCCCGGGGTGTGCGCCGGCGAGGGGGGCGTGCCTGCTGTTCGGAAGGGGGTGCCTCCTGCGTTGCCTTGCGGGTTTGCACTAGAATCAATCCGCTCTCCGCGGGGACTTCCAGAGTGACCGTTGCAAGGGAAGTGGCGGGTGCCGTGATGGGTTGCTGTGTCACTGGCATCGAAACGGGTGCAGCTGCGGGCACATCAGGAATGGCAACGGCTGCTGGCGCAGTGGTCGTCTCGACAGGGGCAAACACCGGGGCAGGGGCTGCTACGGCTGCATCCAGGTCGAATTCTGCCTGCGGCTGATCCGGTTCATGGGGTTCCACGAGGGTTTTCACCGTTGGGCTCTCGTCGAAAGTCTCATTGCGGTTACGGCGACGTTGACGAGGGTAGCGCAGGGCACCCTGTTCTTCCGCGATGACGCTGGTTATCACCGTTTCGACCGGTTTTTCGTCACCCCGCTCGAAAGAGGGTGCAATGGCGCCGTTGAAGCCGCGTGCACCGCGGTCGCGACGACCGCCACGCCGACCGCGACGACTTCTGCCGCCACCACCTTCGCGTGGTGCCGATTGGCCTTCGTTGGCCGTTGTGAGAGACGCAGCAACGGGAGCAGGTGCAGGCACAGCCTGGCTTGTGGGTGCTGCTGCCTGGGCCTCATTGCGTTTGGGTTCGCGTTGCTGCTGGCGGGGTTTTTGCTGGCCTCGGCCCTCGCCACGCTGGGGCCGGTCACCGTTTTCCTGGACTCCTTCGCGTAATTCATTGCGGTTACC
>JAJZHC010000037.1 GCA_021804705.1 Pseudomonadota bacterium | reverse complement strand
GCTCGATGTCATTGACGGTGGAGCTGAGGGTGCGCTCATAAATGTAAACCACGCGACCCGCCATGTCATCCGGTTGCATGCCCGTATAGGTCCAGACCACACTGATGACGGGAATGCGGATGTCCGGAAAAATATCGGTCGGCGTGCGCAGTGCGGCGAGAGATCCGAAAATGAGGATCAGTATCGCCAGGACTGTGAATGTGTACGGGCGCCGCAGCGCCAGCTTGACGAGCTCGTACATGTGAATCGACCCTTCAATGAGTGCCCTCTGGATCGAGGGTGTTGCATCACTGCATTACATGATCAGAACACGCTACCAGGCACCGCCAATAGCGCGAATCAATCCGACACTCGCCAGCATCCGGTCAATTTCAATGCTCAGCTCCACTTGCTCGGTGCGCAACTTGACGTTTTCCGCATCGATGACTTCAAGGTAGCTCACGGCGCCTTCGCGGTAACGATTCATCGCCAGATTGTAAGTGCGTTCTGCGGCATTCACGGCCAGGGTTTGATGTCGGTTCTCTTCTCCCAGATAATGCAGCAGGGCGAGATTGTCTTCCACTTCGCGGAAAGCCTTCAGCACAGTGATCCGGTATAGCGCAGCAGATTCAGCGGTCTTGGCCGTTGCACCCTGCACCAGGGCCTCACGCAATCCCGCATCAAATATGTTGAAGAATGCCAGGGGACCCAGTGTCCAGAAGCTGTTGGGGGCCGTCATCAGCGCGCCCCCACCGGAATTCTGAAATCCTCCCAGGGCACCCAGTGAAATCGTCGGGAAAAATGCCGCCCGCGCCACGCCAATCTCGGCATTGGCTGCAGCCACCCTGCGCTCAGCCGCCGACACATCGGGGCGTCGTTGCACCACCTGGGAGGGTAGTGTGGCGGGAATGGCCGGGTACACAGCGTTCAGTTCTGCTGGTGGTATTGAAAAACTTGAGGCCGATTGTCCTAACAAGGCTGCGATGGCGTGTTCAGACAATGCACGGCTCGCCATGACGCTCATCTGCTGCGCCCGGGTCTGTTCCAGCAGTGTTAGCGAACGGGCCACGTCCAGGCCGGACACGATCCCCTCGTCATGTCGGTGCTGCATCAACTCCAGCTCACTTTGGTAGGCCTTGATGGAGTCAGACAACAGCTTGATTTCGGAATCGAAGCCCCGCAACTGAAAATAGGCTGTGGCCAGCTGTGCCTGAAGACTCAGGCGCACCGACTCCACGTCGGCCTTGCTGGCTTCAGCCAGCGCACTGGCTGAATTGATGGCACTGCGAATGTTGCCCCACAAATCGATCTCGTAATTAAACCCTGCCCCCAACATCCTGTCACCGTATACATTGGGGAAATTGGGGCCCCTCAAGGGACGATTGACGGATTGCCGATTGGTGCTCGATCCCCCAATTGCATTGATTTCAGGATACAGCCGCGAGCTTTGTTCCGTGAGATACGCATTGGCCGCGTCATAACGGGCCAACGCTGCCGCCAGTTCAAAACTGTCTTTTTCCAGTTGCGTTTCCATCTGGTTGAGCAGGGGGTCCTGAAACACGGGCCACCACTCTCCACGATTCGACTGGTCCGCCGGCTGTGCCACGTGCCAGATGCCATCTTCCTTGAAGCTGTCCGTGACAGGCATGTCAGGACGCTGGTAGTCGGGTGCCAGTGAACAACCCGCCAGAAGAAAAGCCCCGGCCATCAGGAGTGTTAATCCTGCCCTGATGTTCATGGCTGCTTTCCATCATGCGCTGGGGGTGCCGCCGGCTTTTCGACAGCCTCTTTTGGCACATTGTTGCTGACCCTGACCAGATCGCCATCTTCAAGCGAGTCCGGGGGGCTGTCCACAATGCGATCATTGGGCGCGATTCCCGACAGGACCTCAACTTCAACGCCAAAATCCCGTCCCAGTTCAACTTTCTTGAGTTTGATGCGGTTGTCGCTCTCCACGACGGCCAGTTGCACACCGGCACTGCGCAGGATCAACGCACTTGCCGGAACACGCTGGATTGAGGCGTTCTCTGGCAAGTCGAACTTGACCTCGGCATAGCTCCCGGGGGTCAACAAACCCTCCTTGTTGTTGACCGACAACGCAACCAGTAGCGTACCCGAGCCGCTGCTGATCGATCCCGAGGTGCGCGTCAGCACCGCTTCAAACTGCCGGTCCGTGTATTCAGGTACCGTCAGCGTGGCCTTGACACCGACCTTGATCTGGTTGGAATAGCTTTGGGGAACGGGGACATACAGCCGCAACGGGTCGATACTGGCCACATTGAATAATTCGGTGCCTTTTCCAGCGCTGATCAGGGCCCCGACGTCGGTCTTGCGAGCCGTGACGACGCCATCAAAGGGCGCCACGACGCGCTTGAATTGTTCAAAAGCCTGAATGCGGCCTACATTGGCTTTGGCGGCATCCACATCCGCCTTGCGTGCCTCGAGGTCAGCCGACTTCTCGTCCGAATCCTGTTGCGACACGGAATCCGTGGCCAGCAGGTTTTTCCAGCGTTTGGCTGTCACTTCGGCCAGGTTCTGCTTGGCCATGGCACTGACCAGGTCTGCGCGAGCCTGATCCAGCTGGTGATCCAGCTCAGGGGTGTCGATATCCGCCAGCAACTCACCGGCTTTCACTTTTGCGCCAATGTCGTGATACCAGCGCAGCAGGTACCCATCCACCCGCGCAAGAATCGGCGCATCGATATAGGGCTGGAGGTTTCCTGGCAATACCAGCGTGTGGGTGAGACTACCCTTCAGGGAGGCAATGACCCTGACCACGGGGATGGCCTGCTCCTGGGTCCACTGGTTGACCAGTTGCGACTGTCTGCTGCGCATGATCAATCCGGCAGCGACGACCAGTATCGCGACCACAAGCATAATCAACCCCGCACGCTTCAATCGGGACTGGGTCGCCTGATTCACTTCCAACAGCTTGTCGTCCTGATCCTGCTCATTCTGCATGTGAATCTCCTGACGCCTGTTCTGGGGCGTTTTCTCCGTTTTCAAACTTATCACGAGCGTGTACCAAACTGAAAATCACCGGCACAAAGATCAACGTGGACAAGGTCGCCACCAGCAACCCGCCAATGACCGCCCGACCCAACGGCGCATTTTGCTCGCCGCCCTCGCCCAATCCCAGCGACATGGGCAACATCCCGATGATCATGGCTAGCGCCGTCATCAGTACCGGCCGGAATCGGGCAAAACCCGCCTCCACAGCTGCCCGGGCCGCATCGCGGGTCTGCACCAGCCGTTCGCGGGCAAAACTGACCACCAGAATACTATTGGCCGTTCCAACCCCCATGCACATGATGGCCCCGGTTAACGCGGGCACAGAGAGGGTGGTATGCGTGGCAAACAACATCCAGATGATTCCGGCCAGCGCTGAAGGCAAGGCCGTGATGATGACGAAGGGATCCAGCCAGGACTGGAAATTCACCACAATCAAAAGGTAGATCAGCACGATGGACCCGGCCAGGCCAAACAGCAGCCCGGTAAAGGAGTTTTCCATCAGGGGTACCTGGCCCAGCACCTGCACCGTGGCCCCTTTCGGAATGTCCTTTTCCTGCCCCTTGATCAAAGCGCGGACATCTGCGGCCACACTTCCCAGATCCTTGTCCTGAATGGCGGCAAAAATGTCAAAGGCCGGCTGGATGGCGTAATGGGTGACCACTGCATCCCCCTTGTCGCGACTGATGGTCGCAAGGCCGCCCAGCACCTGCATCTGCTTGGCCGTTTCGGGCGTGATCGGCACTGAGGCCAATCCGCCATGAAGGGTTTGGGTTCTGGGGTCATGGGCCGTGATGGGAATGTTTTCCAGGTCGGACAGGGTGTAGGTACGGTATTGCGGCGTCTGCACCACGATGGGGTAGGACACCCCATTGCGCGGGTTGAGCCAGAACGTGGGCGCCACCTGGCCGCTCCCTGAAAGGGTGGTCACGAGGCTGTTGGTGACATCCCGCTCCGTCACACCCAGTGTCTGTGCCAGCGACCGGTCCACATTCACATCAAATTGCGGGTAGTTAGCCGATTGCTGGATGCGCGCATCGGCGATGCCATCCACATGCTGCACCTTGCGCAGCAGGTTCTGGACGTAAACCAGATTGGCATCCCGGTTGGGGCCCTTGATCTGGATGTCGATGGGCGCTGGCGAACCGAAGTTGAGGATCTGGCTGACAATGTCTGCCGGCAGGAAGGCAAAGGATACGCCGGGAAACTTTTCTGGCAACTTCGTTCTGAACGTCCTGACGTAATCTTCAGTGGGTGAATGCTTTTCATTGAGGGAAATCAGGATGTCGCCATCTTCAGGGCCCACCGTTCCGGTATTGCTATAGGCGGTGTTGATACCGCTCACGGACAAGCCAATGTTGTCCATGATGGTTTCCATCTCTTCTGGTGGGATCTCCTTGCGAATTTCGGCCTCAATCTTGTCAAACAGGTTGGCCGTTTCTTCGACGCGAGTGCCAACCTGGGCGCGCACATGGATTTTGATCTGGCCACCATCCACAGAGGGGAAGAAATTGCGTCCCAAAAATGGCAGCAGCAGAAAAGATAACAACACCACGGTCATATACCCGGGAATGAATCGCTTGCGATTGTCCACCGCCATTTGCAACAATGAAACATACTTTTTGCGCAGCGTCGAGAAACGCTGCTCAAACCCGCGTTGAAATCGCATCAAGGCAAACTTGAGCTGATGAGGCAGTGCCTTGGCACGATGCGTGGGGTCCATCACCCACGCTTCGTGCAGCGAGGCATGCGCCATGTCCGCATGGGACTTGAGCAGGAAATTGGCAACGGTGGGTACGAAGGTCTGCGACAGAATGAAGGAAGCGATCATGGCAAACACGACGGCTTCGGCCATGGGGACGAATAGGTAGCGCGGCACGCCCGTCAGGAAAAACATCGGAATGAACACGATGCAAATACTGAACGTGGACACAAAGGCTGGCTGCACGATCTGGCTCGCACCGTCAACGATGGCGCTGCGCACATCCTTGCCCTCTTCAAGATGGTGGTTGATGTTTTCGATCATCACCGTGGCATCGTCCACCAGAATCCCCACCGCCAGTGCCAACCCCCCCAGGGTCATCACGTTCATGGTTTCGCCCAGTGCGGAGAGGGTTGCGATGGAACAGAGAATCGCCAGGGGAATGGATGCCGCGATGATCAGGGTGGAACGCCAGCTTCCCAGAAACAGCAAAATCATCAAACTGGTCAACGCGGCCGCAATCACCCCTTCCCTGATCACGCCACTGATGGAGGCCTTCACAAAAATGGACTGGTCCGCCAGCGCCACCAGATTCAAGCCCTCAGGAAGCGTTTCCTTGAGTTTGGGAATCATGTCGCGCACACCCTGGATGATGTCCAGCGTTGAGGCCGCTCCATTTTTGAGGATGGTCATCAGCACCGCCCGGCCGCCATCGACACGCACGATGTTGATCTGCGGGGGGTAACCGTCGCGCACATGGGCTACGTCCCGCATGAAAATGGTGGTCCCATTGGTCTGGGGGATCGGGGACTTGTCATTGACCTGCTTGATGGGGATGTTGTTCAGAACATCAAACTCATCGGGGCTGTCATTGATCTTGATGTTGTACTCAAACAGGCCAATTTTCTGGGTGCCCGCAGGGATAATCTGATTCTGCGCAGCCAGGGCACGGCTGACGTCGTCAGGGGACACCCCCTTGGACTGCATGGCCTTGGGATCCAGGTCGATCTGGATCTGCCGCACCTTGCCGCCATATGGGGAGGGCAGGGCGCTCCCCGGAACCGTGGCCAGTTGTGGGCGGATGAAGTTCTGCCCCAGGTCAAACAGGGTTTGTTCGGGAATTTTTCTGCTGGACAGGGCGAGCTGCAGAATCGGCACCGTCGCGGCGTTGTAATTCAGGATCAGGGGTGGGGTGATGCCAGGCGGCAAAAATTTCAGCACCGTCTGGGAGATGGAAGTGACCTGGGCCGTTGCCGTGCGGATATCCACGGTGGGCTGAAAAAATATCTTGACGATGCCGTAACCTGGCAGCGACTGCGATTCGATGTGCTCGATATCATTGACCGTAGAGGTGAGTGCACGCTCATAGGCATAGACGACCCGACCCGACATGTCATCCGGCTGCATCCCAGTGTAAGTCCAGACGGCACTGATGACCGGAATGCGGATGTCCGGAAAAATATCGGTGGGCGTGCGCAGAATGGCCAGCACGCCAAAAATCAGGATCAGCAGAGCGAACACGATAAAAGTGTACGGTCGGCTCAAAGCCAGCCTGACGATCCCGGACATCATAGGAGATTCCCCTTGTTCAACATGTACCTGTACCGCTGTGTGGTCAAACTGCGAATTCTGCCACCCTTCCCCAGCGAGGTGTTGTAACCAATTGTAGAACCGGGGGAAATTTCACGCGACAGGCCGGTTCAGTCCGTAAAACAAGGAAGCCAGCGCGGCTCCGGGATCGGGGGCGCGCATGAAGGCTTCGCCCACCAGAAAGACATGCACGCCATGGCGGCGCATCTGCGCCACGTCATCCATCGAGGCAATGCCGCTTTCGGTAATCACCATGCGCCCGGCCGGCACCTGTTCGCGCAGCTGCAGGGTGGTTTCCAGACGGGTTTCAAAAGTTTTGAGATTGCGGTTGTTGATGCCGATGAGCGGGGTGTCCAGCGCCAGGGCCCGGGTCAGTTCGGCCTGGTCATGTACCTCCACCAGCACGGCCAGCGCCAGGGTCTGGGCCAGCCAGGCCAACGCCTCCATCTCGGGCTGGGAAAGGGCGGCCACGATCAGCAGCAGGGCATCGGCCCCCATAGCGCGGGTTTCGTACACCTGATAGGCGTCCACGATGAAATCCTTGCGCAGCACCGGCAACGCACAAGCCGCACGGGCCGCCTGCAAGGCTGCTGCACTCCCCTGAAAATAATCGCGGTCGGTGAGCACCGACAGACAGGCAGCGCCATGGCGCTCGTAGCTGCGGGCAATCTCGGCAGGCCTGAAATCCTCCCGCAGCACCCCTTTGCTGGGACTGGCTTTCTTGACCTCGGCAATGACCGCAGGCAATCCCTGGTCGAGATGGCGGCGCAGGGCCCCCACAAAGTCCCTGGGCGGGGGAGCAGCGCGTGCCGCCGCTTCCATGTCCTGCAGGGAAACCTGCCGGATGGCTTCAGCCACCTCGCGTCGCTTGGTGTCCACGATACGCTGCAGGATGTCGCTCATGGGTGGCTCCAGGCGATCAGGGCGTCCAGGCGCTGGCGGGCATGCCCCGCAGCGATGACCGAACGGGCGATTTCGATGCCCTCCTGGAGCTGGCGCGCGAGGCCTGCCACATAAATGGCAGCACCAGCGTTCAATACCACGATTTCAAGCGCGGGCCCTGGCCTGTTGTCCAGGACCATTTCCAGCAACTCGCGGGATTCCTGCGCATTCTTGACCAGAATGCTGTTGAGCGGCGCCGGAGTCAGCCCCAGCGCCTTGGGGTCCAGCAAGTACTCGCTGATTTTGCCGTCCTTGAGTTCGGCCACATGCGTCGGCCCCGACAGGGTGATCTCGTCCAGGCCGTCGCTGCCATGGACCACCAGGGCATGCCGGCTACCCAATGTGTGCAAGACCCCCGCCAGGGTTCCCGTCAGATGCGGACTGAAGACCCCCAGCAACTGGTTGGGGGCGCCCGCAGGGTTGGTGAGCGGCCCCAGCAGGTTGAACAGGGTGCGCACGCCCAGTTCCTTGCGCACCGGCGCCGAGTGACGCATGGCCGTATGGTGGTTGGGGGCAAACATGAAGCCCAGGCCAAATTTTTTCAACGACTCCGCCACTTTTTCCGGGGTGGTCTCGACGACCCTGATTCCCAAGGCCTCCAGCACGTCGGCGCTGCCCGTGGTGGAGGATACCGAGCGCCCGCCATGCTTGGCCACATGGGCGCCGGCAGCAGCCGTCACGAAAGCGGCGGTGGTGGAAATATTGAAGGTGTGCATGCCATCCCCACCCGTGCCGCAAGTGTCCACCACATGATCCAGACCTGCCGCATCCACGCGGGCCGACAGGCCGCGCATCACTTCAGCTGCAGCGGCAAGCTCCGTAATGGTTTCACCCTTGGCGCGCAGGGCCGTGACGATGCCCGCTGTCTGGATGGGCGTGGTCACGCCCGTCATGATGCCGGTCATGACCGCCAGCATCTGCTCGCGCGTGAGGTCGTTGCGCGCCAGCAGAGCGTTCAGGGCGTCCTTGGGCGTCACGCGGCCACTTCCAGGATTTCAAAATCGTGGGTCAATTCGGCCGTCTTGGCCAGCATGATGCTGGCAGAGCAATACTTTTCGGCCGACAGGTTGATGGCACGGCTGACCAGTTCGGGTTTGAGGTTGCGCCCCGTCACGATGAAGTGGAAATGGATTTTGGTGAACACCTTGGGGTCGGTGTCGGCCCGCTCGGAAGAGAGTTCCACCACGCAATCGGTCACATCCGCCCGCGAACGCTTGAGAATCAGCACCACATCAAAAGCGGTGCAGCCTCCCGCCCCGATCAGCATGGCTTCCATGGGGCGCACCCCGAGGTTTCGCCCACCCGCTTCCGGCGCGCCATCCATCAGGAAGGTGTGACCGCTGCCACTCTCTCCCAGAAAACTCATCCCTTCCACCCACTTCACGCGCGCTTTCATGCCCTTCCCCAGGATTTAGAATCACCCATTATAGCCAGCCCGGCCCTTGATTTGAAATGCGGATTGACAGGCTTGCCGTGGCGGCACTATAATCACCGGCTCATTTCACTAAAGACCATTGCTGTCATGAAAACCTTTTCCGCCAAGGCGCACGAAGTTCAACGCGACTGGTTTGTGGTTGATGCCACGGACCGCGTGCTCGGTCGCCTCGCCAGCCAGATTGCGCTTCGCCTGCGTGGCAAGCACAAAGCCATTTACACCCCCCATGTGGACACGGGTGACTTCATTGTCGTGGTCAACGCCAAGAAAATCCGCGTGACCGGCAATAAGGGCGAAGACAAGATGTACTACCGCCACTCCGGTTATCCCGGCGGTATCTACGAAACCAACTTCAACAAGCTGCGTGCCCGTCATCCGTCACGTGTGCTGGAAAAAGCGGTCAAAGGCATGCTGCCCAAGGGTCCCCTGGGCTACGCCATGATCAAGAAAATGAAGGTGTACGCCGGTGCCGAGCACCCGCACGCGGCGCAACAACCCAAGCCCCTGGAAATCTGAGGTTCCCATGATCGGTGATTATTACTATGGTACGGGCCGTCGCAAAAGCGCCACGGCACGCGTGTTTCTCAAGGTGGGCTCCGGCAAGTTCGAAGTCAACGGCAAGACGCTGGAACAGTATTTCTCCCGCGAAACCGGCCGCATGGTGGTGCGCCAGCCCCTCGAGCTCACCAACAACCTGAACGGCTTTGACATCCGCATCAACGTCATCGGTGGCGGCGAGTCGGGTCAGGCCGGTGCCGTGCGCCATGGCATCACCCGGGCCCTGATCGACTTCAACCCGGAACTCAAAACCACATTGAAACAAGCCGGTCTCGTCACGCGCGACGCGCGCGAAGTGGAACGGAAGAAAGTCGGCCTGCATAAAGCCCGTCGCCGCAAGCAGTTCAGCAAACGCTAACCGCTGCAACGACACCAAAAGCCGGCTTCCATGCCGGCTTTTTTTTACCGTTATAATGAAACTCATCGCAGGGACGGGAACAGATCATGATTACGGCAGGGATTGTCGGTGGTACGGGATATACGGGCGTTGAGCTGCTTCGGCTATTGGCGCAGCACCCCGAAGTGCGTATCCAGGCCATCACTTCACGCAAGGAGGCCGGGCAGCCCGTAGCTGAACTCTTCCCCAGCCTGCGCGGCCACATTGAGCTTGTCTTTTGCGATCCTGCCCAGGCCCATCTGGACCAATGCGACCTGGTGTTCTTTGCCACCCCCAACGGCATCGCCATGCAGCAGACCCGCAAGCTGGTCGAGGCCGGGGTACGGGTCATCGACCTCGCCGCCGATTTCCGCATCAAGGACGTGGCCCTTTGGGAACAGTGGTATGGCATGACCCATGCCTGCCCGGAGCTGGTGGCAGAAGCAGTGTACGGTCTGCCGGAAATCAACCGCAGCGCCATTGCCAAGGCCCGCGTGGTGGCCAATCCGGGTTGTTATCCCACGGCCGTGCAACTGGGGTTTCTGCCCCTGGTGGAAGCTGGCGTGATCGATATCACCCACCTGATCGCAGACGCCAAGTCGGGGGTATCCGGGGCCGGGCGCAAGGCTGAAACCCACACCCTGTTTGCCGAAGCCAGCGACAGTTTCAAGGCCTACGGTGTCGCTGGCCACCGGCACCTGCCGGAAATCAGCCAGGGCTTGGGCCTGGCTGC
>JAJZHC010000036.1 GCA_021804705.1 Pseudomonadota bacterium | reverse complement strand
GGTGCATGAACGCCGTACCTTGCTCTACCGTGCAGATGCCTGGCGCGAAAAACTATTGGCCGCCAACGTGGATCAGGCTCTGATCGTCGTGGCTCCAGAACCCACCTACAGCGACGAACTTCTGACCCGTTGCCTGATTGCTGCAGACGCCGCCGGCGTCGCGTCCATGATCATCCTCAACAAAATGGATATGGGCGCCCCTGCGGTTCGGGCCCGCGCGGCACTAGAATATTACCTCGAACTGGGCTACCCCCTGGTTTCACTGAGCGCGCTGGAGGACGTATCGGCATTGCGCCCCCTGCTGACAGGACGGGTCAGCATTCTGGTAGGGCAGTCCGGCATGGGCAAATCCACGCTGGTCAACGCCTTGGTCCCCAACGCCCTGGCCCGCACCAACACCGTCTCGCATGCTCTGGATACGGGACGCCACACCACCACTGCCGCCCATTACTACACAATGGATGCGCAAAGCGCACTCATCGATTCTCCAGGGCTGCAGGAATTTGGCCTCGCCCACCTGAGCCCGAATGCCATTGAAGGTTATTTCAGGGAGTTTTCAGGGCTTCTGGGGCAATGCCGGTTCATGGATTGCCAGCATCTCAATGAACCGGACTGCGCCCTCAAGAACAGGGCGCGGGGAAACGAACGTCGCGAGTTACGGTTGCGCTATCTCACCAGCCTGCAACAGGCCAAGCGTCATCGAAACCACGATTAACCCCCCACCATAGCGGCAATCGTCATCAGTGCGATGATCAATAGCCATAACACCAGGGTTCGCCAGATCATGCCCTCGGCACTTCTCAGGTGGTCGATGTCGGGTGCTTCGCCCACGCCCAGGTCCAGCCCTCCGTAAACGCGATTAGACGTGGATGAGTCACCAAGACGAATACCGAGGGCCCCGGCAGCACTGGCCAAGATAATGCGCAGACTGCCACGATGGCCTGAAGCCTGGGTGCGCCAGCAGAATAGGGAATCCTCGAAATTACCCACGATGGCAAAGGCCAGTGCGGTCAACCTTAGCGGTATCCAGTCGAGCCAGTAAAATGCCATGCGGGAGAAATGTCCGAAATCGGTTTGCGTGTCCGAGCCCCAAAGCCGGTTAAGACGCATCGCCATCAAGTACAACAACGCGCCGGCAGGTCCTGGCAACACGCAATACCAGAACAATACGGCCAGCAGGTGGGTATGGATGTCGATGAGCGCAAGCTCGATGCCCCGAGCCACCATTTCGGCAAGCGCCGGAGCGCTTGGGCCCGGAAAACCCAGGCGCTCTGCAACCTGTTCGCGCTCCATGTGGCGCAGATCACCTTGCAACGTAGAAAGGCGATTCAGCACCGACCTGAAGTCCAGCACCAGGGTCAGCACCAACACATCGATGGCCCATCCCAGGCCCACACCCACCCAACCCGCGAGGACGTTGAGCGTGCCAAAAACCAGCAGTACAGGTACGACCGCAAGAATCCAGGCGGCAATGCCATGGTGCCGTTCGCCTGAATTGAGCAGGTCATCCAGGCTGCTGGCATAACGATCATAGAGTGCAAAAACTTTGGCTTGAGCGGAAACAGTACGGTACTGTTCCAGTAGCAGTGCAATCAGAATGGAAAAGAAGTTCATGGTCTTGATCTGCGGCTGAATACCGTCGAGGTTAACACAATCTGCAAAAAAAAACGGGGGTTGCCACCCCCGTGGTTCAATTACACCGGCAATTTTCGGGCACTCCATATCTTCTTTTTGTACTTGCCCGAACCTACCGGGACCAGTCCGATATTGAACACTTCCACCCGATCTCCGATGTTGATCTGTTCACGCAAGAGGGCGCGTTGCAAATCCACGCCGATATGCCGAATAGTCCGCACCTCATCCTCCACTTCCGCGAAAAAAGTACGGTACTTGCGGCCTGACGGATCCGTACGCTCCACATAGCCGGTTTTGCGTAGCACACCGCTATGTGAACTGACCACTGGCGGCTTGATCATGTTGGGATACAGCTTGTCCTGGCTGGCCAGCGGCACCTTACGGGCCGCATCTTCCGCCCGGATTTCCTCCATGGAGCGTTCGATGGTCTTGCGTCGCTTCTGCAAATCCGTCAACTCATGCTCTGGTGCGGCACAGGGAGGGAGAAGACGCCATGGCCGTTTGTTGAGCAGGTTTTCGGGAATCTCTTCTTCGATCAGCGCCCCAGCGTCTTCCAGGGTTTTCTCCATGAGTCGTATCACCCGCAGATCCTGGAGCGATTCAAATTCCAGAAATTCGTCAGGTAATCCGATACGGCCCCAACGCCTTGGCGTTACGCCTTGCGTACGAGCTGAACCCCTGGCCCTCGCAACCTGTTGGCCTGCACGAGTGCGCAGGCGCCGAACAACATATGCCCCATGTTTACGCTGAAGGCTTTTGTAATCCAGCCAGATTGCACGAACCACGCGTGAATCACGTCGATAGAAATGACAAACCACGTTAAAACCCTCACCGTATCTCACCAGTACTTGCCCCACCAGATAATCGGCATCGGGCACCGGAACTAGGCGCTGCGGTGCCGATAACTCCGGCGCTGCCAATGCTGATTCGGGTTCTGCCGGTGCCGGGAGCGCCAACGGAGCCTGAATGGTTTCAGCAGCCGCCATTTGCTCTGCCCACCGTTCTGGCGTCACCTTACGATGCCAATGGTGGCGTAACACCACCCCCAGATAAACCACACTTCGAAACAACCCTTGTACCAGATCGAATGCAATCATCGCTCATCCTCCAAAAAAATACCGGAGGCTTGCGATGACCCGCCTGACGGCGAGAAGCATGCCGTCCGGCGATTGGGTATTGCCTGTTGATCATGGGAGGCTTGCGCAACAAGACCCACCATGGCACCCCGTAAGAGTTCAAGGAAAAAATTCCTTTATGCCCCGCCCACTGTAATGACGGTACAGGCCTTGCAAGCAATCAAACAAATGAATACCGCACAACTTGTCGGACAGTACAATGCATGGATGACGACCATTACCCCTGCGGAAATCCACTTCGAGGACGGCGTTCTGCGCGCACCAGCCTTTGATGATGTGTATCACTCTGCGGACGGCGGCATTGCCCAATGCACGAGCGTTTTTCTCAGCGGCAATGCATTGCCGGAAAGCTGGTTGAATCGCCCCGATTTCCAGATTCTGGAAACGGGGTTCGGCATTGGACTGAATTTTCTGGTGACCTGGAACGCATGGCGCAACACGGTGCCCAACCCTGAGGCCCGGCTGCACTTCGTCTCGCTTGAAAAATTTCCCTTGAATCGCAACGACCTGGCGCTGGCCCTCGCCCCCTTTGCAACCCTCTCCGCCCTGTCCGGGGCCCTGCTTGCCTCCTGGCCCCCACTGGTGCCTGGTTTCCATCAGCTCAGGTTTGATGAGGGCCGTGTCACACTCACGCTGATCCTGGGAGACATCCAGGAAACCTTGCCGCAACTGGCCATGGCTGCAGATGCCCTGTTCCTCGATGGTTTTTCACCGGACAAGAACCCCCAGATGTGGGATGACTGGGTGATCCGTCACGTGGCTCGCCAAATGGCTTACCAGGGCACATTGGCCACCTGGTGCGTGGCCGGTGCCGTGCGTCGGCGTCTCGAGGCCCATGGTTTTACGGTACAGCGTCTCCCCGGTTTCGGGCGCAAGCGCGAACGCCTGGAAGCACGATTCGACAAGATCCCCGAGGGGGCTTTCAGTCGCATGGTCTCGACAGCGCGCAATCCGGCCCTGGCACGCAGCCATCTCCATCCCATCACGCAGCGGCATGCCATGATCGTTGGCGCTGGCATTGCAGGATGCCTGATGGCAGAACGCCTGGCGCAACAGGGGTGGCAAGTCGAACTGTTCGATCGTCACGACGGGCCTGCCAGGGAAGCTTCGGGCAACCCTGCCGGAATCCTGCGCCCGGTGCTCTCGCGCGACGACAACCTGGCTGCCCGCCTCTCGCGTGCTGCATTTTTTCAAACCCTGCACACCTTGCGTCGCTTACAAGCCAGGTCTGGCACCATTCGCCACAAGCAAAGCGGAGTCCTGGTCCTGGCCCCGGATGAGGAGCAGTCCACAGTGCAGCGCGACACGATTGCGCATTACGGCTACCCACAGGACTATGTCCGGTTTCTGGAATCACAAGAAGTACTGGCCTTGAGCGGCATCGCCGGGCAATGGGGAGGATGGTTTTTCCCGCAGGGCGGCTGGCTGGACCCGGGAAGCCTTTGCACAACGGCTCTCCAGGCGGGCGCCGCACAGATTCGAAGTCACTGGAATACCGACGTAAGTCGCATCGAAAAAGCTGGGAACTGGCGGATTTTTGATGCCCGCGGACAGATCCTGGCACAAGCACCCATCCTGATTCTGGCCCTTGGAGCCCATGCCCATTCACTGCCGCAAACGGCCGAACTTCCCATCACGCTGTTTCGCGGACAGATTACCCAGGTTGCAAACGATCCCTTTCCACCCCAAACACCGGTACTCTGTCAGGAGGGCTATGTCATTCCAGGGCTGGCAGGAGGCCTTTGCGTCGGAGCCACCTATGATAGTGATCTGGAGTCCGCTCCCCGCCTGGCCAGCACCCTGGAAAACCTGGAACGACTCCACCGACTCTGCCCAGGTGCTGCATCCGATCCCCTCACCACCGTGGATCGCGTCGGGTTTCGTAGCGTGTGCCGCGACCGGATGCCGCTCGTGGGTGCGCTGGGTTTGCAGGAAGGCTTGTACACCATCATGGGCATGGGGTCGCGCGGACTGATCTGGAGCAGCCTGGCAGCAGAACTCATCGCAGCTGAGCTGGCAGGGATACCACTACCACTGGAAAAGGAACTGATCCGGGCCATTGCCCCGGGGCGTTTCAGTGATTCAGCATTTCGGCCGCATGCCGACGCGTCGTCGGCGTGATGGTGACACCACCCAGCATGCGCGCCAGTTCTTCCACGCGCGCCTCGCCATCCAGACGCGCAATGATGCTGTTGACGCCAGTCGCATGTTCTGTTTTGGTGACGGAGAGATGCTGCTGGCCTCTGGCAGCCACTTGCGGCAGGTGCGTGACGCAAAGCACCTGATGTCGTTGGCCCAGATCTTCCAGCAGTCGCCCGACGATTTCGGCCACGCGCCCACCAATGCCGGTATCCACCTCGTCGAAAATCAGCGTGGGCACGGCCGAGACCGTGGAGAGAGCAGTCTGGATGGCAAGGCTGATGCGTGAGAGCTCACCACCGGAGGCCACGCGGGCAAGGGATTCTGGCATCTGGGAAACATGCGACGCCACCCGAAACTCCACTTCATCCAGACCCGATGCATTGGCACGCTCCAGAGGAGCCAGGGCGATTTCAAATACGCCATTCCCCATGGCCAGCTCGGCCATGGTTGCCGTAATCGTCTGACCGAGTTGTTTTGCAGCTTGGGCACGCTGCTGTGACAACAGTTGGGCCTGGCTATAAAACCCCTCGCGCGCAACGTGCATGGCCTGCTCCAATGCTTCTCCCGAATTTTTGGATTGCAACGCCTCCAGACGCGACGCAGATTGCGCCAGGCGCTCGGGCAGTTGCTCAGGCTTGAGCCGATAACGACGCGCCACGGCCAGAATAGTTTCCATGCGGGATTCCAGCTGCTGCAACCCCGCATCATCCACTTCAATGCCCATGGCATAACGACGCAATTCGTGGGCGGCTTCATCCAGCTGAATTCCTGCTGATTCGATCAGTTCCACGCTGGATTGCAGAACCGGATCAAATGTCACGAGCCCTGACAGTACGGCTGCTACTGCATCGAGCTTACCGCGAACGGCATCCTCGGCTTCAGACAATGTCTCCAGCGCAAATCGGGCCCCCTCCTGCAGGCTGGCCGAATGGGCAAGACGGGTTTGATCCGCCTGCAGGGCCTGCCAGGTTTCTGGCGTCAGGTTCAGCGCGCGAAGCTCGCGCACCTCGTCCTGCAGGCGTGCCTTTTCTTCCAGCAGCGCCTCGGCCTGGCTACTCCATTCCCCCCATTGATCACTGGCTGATTGCCATTGGTTGTAGGCCGACCGCACCGATTGCGCCAACGCCGTCGTTCCGGCAAAGGCATCGAGCAGCGCACGTTGGGTGGATGCCTTTTGCAGGGATTGGTGGGCATGCTGCCCGTGAATGTCGAGCAGCCATTCCGACAGGGTTTTGAGTTGTTGTACGGGCACACTGGAGCCATTGATAAACGCACGCGACTTTCCGGACCTGTCCAGGATACGGCGCAACACACAGGTGTCATCGGACCATAGTTCGTTTTCCAGCAACCATTGACCGGCGAGCCCCTCCCGAGGCACCAGGAATTCAGCCACTACTTCAGCCCGCTCGGCACCGGAGCGCACAATTCCGGGTTCGGCTCGTGCACCCAAGGCAAGGGACAGCGCCTCAATCAAAATGGATTTTCCAGCGCCGGTTTCCCCGGTCAGCACGGTAAAGCCGGCATCAAACTCCAGATCCAGATGCTCGACGATGACAAAATTATGGATACTCAGGGCACGCAGCATGTGGGTTGCCCTAGAGCTTGGTTCCCCAACGCAGTTTTTCGCGCAACATGGCGAAGTAACTGTGCCCGAGGGGGTGGAGGAGACGAATGCCGGCATCGTTGGGGCTGATCACCAACCGGTCGTCAACCTGAAGTTCGTAATGATCCTGAACGTCGAAGTTGGCAAAAGCACCGGCCCCCTTCTGCAGGATGACTTCCACCGTACAGTGATCACTGAGGGCGATGGGACGATTACTCAACGTATGGGGACAGATGGGCACCAGCACGATAGCCGCGAGGTCAGGGTGCAGGATGGGGCCGCCACTCGATAGCGCATAGGCGGTAGACCCTGTCGGGGTAGCCACGATCAGGCCATCTGCGCGCAAACTGTAAACGAAACGCCCGTCCACATATACTTCAAGGTCGATCATGCTGCCGCGGGCACCCTTGGTCAGCACCACGTCATTGAGCGCCACGCTCCGGCTGACGATGTTGCCCTGCCGGACAATCTTGGTCTTGAGCAGGGTTCTCGTTTCTTCCTGGTACTCGCCATCCAGCACCTGGCCCAGCATGGTTTCCATGGCGTTTGCAGGTATGTCCGTTAGGAAACCCAACTGTCCAAGATTGATGCCGATCAGGGGAACCTTCTGGCAGGACAGCACCCGGGCTGCATAGAGCAGCGTACCGTCTCCGCCCAAAACCACCACCAGGTCGGCGTGTGCCCCGATGTCGTCCAGACTCACGACCGGCGCGTGCGTTTTACCCACGGCAGCAGCGGAGCGATGGTCCAGCACTACCGACAGGCCCCGCCCCTCAAGAAAAGCAATGAGCTTTTCGAGCGGTTCGGCCAAATTGCGGCTATCATATTTGCCGACGATACCGATGCGTTGGAAAGGTGAATTCATGCCGGGAATTAAACCACATTTCAGGTAGAATGAATCGCATGTTAAACGATCGTGCCCGTGCGCTTCTTAAAGCCTTGGTGGAGCGCTATATCGAAGAAGGCGAGCCTGTGGGCTCGCGGGCCCTGTCCAGGACGTCCGGCCTTGAACTGTCTGCAGCCACCATCCGCAATGTCATGGCTGACCTGGAGGACATGGGTTTCATCGCCAGCCCGCATACATCGGCAGGACGAATTCCCACCCCGCTGGGTTATCGTTTCTTCGTAGACAGCCTGCTCACCATCAAACCCCTGGGGGCTGAAACCTTGAGCCAACTGGAGGACCAGCTACATCCGGCCAATACCCAGCATCTGGTCTCGGCGGCATCCCAGATGCTCTCTGAACTCACAGCCTTTGCAGGCATTGTCCGGACGCCGAAACGACGCACCAGCGGTTTCAGGCACCTCGAGTTTCTTCGGCTTTCGGAAAAGCGTCTGCTGCTGATTCTGGTCACCCTCGAGGGCGACGTGCAGAATCGCGTGATCTTTACCGAACAATCCTATTCCTCGGTGCAACTGGCCCAGGCTGCCTTGTACCTCAACGAGCATTATGCCGGCTGCGATTTTGATGGCATTCGCGATTCCTTACGCATCGAACTGCAAAGCCTCAGCCAGGACATCCAGGTTCTGATGAAAACCGCACTTGAAGTGAGTGGAGCTGCCCTAAGACAGGGGCAGGACGATTACGTGCTCTCTGGGGAAACCCGCCTTATTGGCCACCAGGACGTCTCCAGCAACATGGCGCAACTGCGCAGGCTGTTTGACGTTTTCGAGCAAAAAACCGGGTTGCTGCAACTGCTGGACATGAGCCAACAAGCCCAAGGCGTCAAGATTTTCATTGGTGGCGAATCGGGTATCGTTCCCCTGGATGAGTTCAGCCTCGTCACCGCCCCTTATGAAGTGGATGGCCAGGTGGTTGGCACGCTGGGTGTCGTTGGCCCTACCCGCATGGCCTATGAGCGCGTCATTCCCATCGTGGACGTCACGGCAAGGCTACTGTCCAGCGCCTTATCGCAGCATTGACATGGCACACTACCTCCCCGAACCGGATTTTACACACGGCACCCCCCTTAAAACCGGGATCGTGCTCGTCAACCTGGGCACACCGGATGCTCCTGAAAAGGGTGCGCTACGCCGCTACCTCAAGCAATTCCTGAGCGACTCCAGGGTGGTGGAAATTCCCCGTCCCATTTGGTGGCTGATCCTCAACGGCATTATCCTCAACACCCGTCCGGCCCGCTCGGCCAAAAAGTACGCCACCATATGGACTCCTGAAGGCTCGCCCTTGCGGGTCAATACGGCGCTTCAGTGCGCGGGACTGGCTCAACGCCTGCAGCAACGGGTGCCCTCTCCCATGGCCGTCACGTTCGCCATGCGCTATGGCCAACCTTCCATCGCATCAGCCGTGGCCGAACTCAAGGCCCAGCATTGCGACCGCATCCTGATGCTGCCGCTCTATCCCCAGTATGCGGCCAGTACCACTGCTTCCTCCATGGATGCCCTGTTTGACGCGTTGCGGGCCTACCGCAACGTCCCGGGGGTGCGGGTAGTGCGGCACTACCATGACCACCCCGCCTATATTCATGCCCTCAAGACCCGCATTGAAGCCTATTGGGCCCAACATGGCCGTCCGGACAAGCTGGTCATGAGTTTTCACGGCGTGCCCCGCTACACCCTGGACAAGGGTGACCCCTACCATTGCGAATGCCACAAGACGGGGCGCCTGCTGGGCGAGGCCCTGGGGCTGCAGCCCGAGCAGTACGTAGTCTCCTTCCAGTCCCTGTTTGGTCGGGCCGAATGGATCAAACCCTACACCGACCCCCTGGTCGGGCAACTGGCCCGGGGCGGCCTGCAAACCCTACATGTGGTCTGCCCGGGATTTCCTGCGGACTGCCTGGAAACGCTAGAAGAGATCGGCATGGAGGTCAAGGCCACCTTCCTGTCCAACGGGGGCCGCGAGTATCACTACATACCGGCGCTCAACGACGACCCTGTCTGGCTGGACGGCCTCTGCGAAATTGCCCTGGATCATCTGGGCGGCTGGACCGACCCGCACTGGTCCAGCCAGACGGCATTGCAGGAAGGCGAGATGGTCCGTAACCGTGCCATTGCCATAGGAGCCACGCACTAACCCCCGCTTGTGACAATTATTTTTTCTCTCACCCCCTTGAAATCGCATCGTGCACCCCAATTGTTCGTGCATTCCTTGAGGAGATCACGATGCAACCGACGAATCCAGAAACAGAAGCTGCCGCCGCAGAGGCCGCTTCAGCCATCCCTGCCCTGACCCTCGAGCAGGCGCTTGCTGCCCTCAACCAAGCCGAAGCCACGGTGCGAGAAAAGGAAGACGCATGGCTGCGTGCCAAGGCAGAAACAGAGAACGTGAGAAGGCGCGCGGCAACAGACCTCGCCCAGGCCCGGAAATTTGCACTGGAATCCTTTGCCAACGAGTTACTGTCAGTCATGGATAGTCTGGAAGCCGCACAGCAGGTCAAGGAAGCCACCGTGGAAAGCTATCGTAGCGGCGTTACCCTGACAGCCCGCCAATTGGCATCCGTTTTCGAAAAATTTAACGTCACCGAGATCAACCCGGTCAACGAAAAATTTGATCCCAACCGCCACCAGGCCATTGCCTCGCTGGAAAGCGACTCTGTGCCGGCCAACACGGTAGTAGCTGTCATGCAAAAAGGTTTTGCTCTGAACGAGCGGATCCTGCGCCCTGCGCTGGTCACGGTCTCCAAGGGAAAAACCACTGCTCCCTCTTGAATATTCAAGACTCACCCCGATATAAGAACCATCAAAATCAAACATTTCGAGGCATAACAACATGGGCAAAATCATTGGAATCGACTTGGGCACCACCAACTCCTGCGTGGCTGTCATGGAGAACGGCAAACCCAAGGTCATTGAAAACGCTGAAGGTACGCGCACGACGCCTTCCATCGTG
>JAJZHC010000035.1 GCA_021804705.1 Pseudomonadota bacterium | reverse complement strand
GCTAGATCGCGGCATTCGCGATTTCGTTGGCGGTAATTGCACTGTCAGCCTGATGTTGATGGCGATGGGTGGATTGTTCCGCAATGGTTGGGTGGAGTGGGTGTCCGCCATGACCTACCAGGCTGCGTCGGGGGCCGGGGCCCAGAACATGCGCGAACTCCTGCAGCAGATGGGTGCGTTGCATCGCGGCGTGGAATCGCTTCTGGCAGATCCTGCCTCGGCCATTCTTGACATTGACCGGACTGTGGCTGAAACCTTGCGCAACGGAACGTTGCCAACTGCCAATTTCCGTAACGTACCGCTTGCAGGAAGCCTGATTCCCTGGATTGACGTGCCCGTCGAACACGGCCAGAGCAAGGAGGAATGGAAGGGTGGGGCCGAGTGCAACAAGATTCTCGGGTTGCCGCCGTTCCGCAGCCCGGGCAGCGTGCCCATTGATGGTCTTTGTGTCCGCATCAGCGCCATGCGCTGTCATGCCCAGGGGCTGACGGTCAAGCTCAAGCGCGATATCCCGTTGCAGGACATTGAGCAGGCGATTGCTTCGAGCAATGCCTGGGTCAAGGTCATTCCTAACGAACGGGAGGCTAGCGAGCGTCACCTTACTCCCGCCGCTGTTTCAGGAACTCTGAGCGTTCCCGTAGGCCGGTTGCACAAGCTTGCGATGGGTCCGGAGTACCTGGGTGCCTTTACCGTGGGCGATCAATTATTGTGGGGTGCTGCCGAGCCGTTGCGTCGCATGTTGCGCATTCTGGTGGATTGAGCGTGCAGACCCAATCAGAAGGCTGGCTGGACCAGGCGCTGCAGTTTTTGTCCCAGCTTCAGTGGCCCACACTGGAGGATGCCCAGGTCTGGAGCGAGATCCATCCCGATGCGGTCCTCTTGGGGGGCATCTTTCTAGGCTTGATCAGCCTGATCTTTGCCGTGGGCTGGTGGGTGGGTCGCAAGCCCTTGCCTGCTCAAATCCTTGACGAGCCTCAAGTGACTGCGCTGCCTGATTTGGAATTGCATCTCGGAATTTCGCGCGAAGACTTCGCCGAAGTCGGCCTGCCCCTGCAGACGCCACCCCGATTGGGAGAGTCTGCCTCGATTTCCCTCATCATGACATCCCTGGAGGAGCTTTCCACGGAACACCTCATGGTGGTGGCGCGCTATTGCGTCTGGAAGGGTGACGCTGAAGGTGCGCGCGATGCGATCGCCCCCATCATGGCCCGAGGCGACTTGCAGCAAAAGCATGCTGCGCTGGCTTTACTGGAAGGTTGTTGACACCAATCCTCATGCGATACGCATTGGGAGTGGAATACGACGGTTCGGGGTATTACGGATGGCAGCGCCAGCCTGAATGCCTTTCCATTCAGGAGGCACTGGAATCTGCGCTGACTGGCATTGCCAGCGAGCCCATCAGTGTGATTGCGGCCGGACGCACAGACAGGGGCGTTCATGCCTGTGGCCAGGTCGTTCATTTCGATACGCAGGCCCAGCGTCCACTCACGGCCTGGGTGCGCGGCGTCAATGCGTTGCTGCCCTCCGGCATTGCCGTGCTCTGGGCGCATCCTGTTGAGCCAGAGTTTCATGCGCGCTTTTCCGCCCACAGCCGTTCGTATCAGTACCTGCTGCTCAATCACCCGGTTCGGCCTGCATTGATGGCTGGAAAATTGGGGTGGTATCATCACAGGCTGGATCTGGATCGAATGCGGCAAGGTGCGCAGTTTTTGCTGGGGCAGCACGACTTCAGTGCATTCCGGGCAGCCGAATGTCAGGCAAAAACTCCGTTGAAGACGTTGCTGCAGGCGGACGTGATGCAGTACGGGCCGGTGTTCAGGTTTTCTTTCAAGGCAGATGCCTTCTTGCAGCACATGGTCCGCAACATGGTGGGTGCCTTGGTGGCCGTGGGCCATGGTAACGAGGCCCCCTCCTGGATTCTCGAGCTTTTGAAGTCGCGCAATCGTACTTTGGCAGCACCAACCTTTTCTCCCGATGGACTTTACTTGACCGGGGTGGGCTATGAGGCTCATTGGCATTTGCCACAACACACGTCACGGTGTGACTCGATGCTAGGATCAGGAAATATCTGACATGCCAACCCGCGTCAAAATTTGCGGCATTACCCGAGCTGAAGATGCGCAATGGGTGGCCAGATCGGGCGCAGATGCACTCGGCCTGGTGTTCCACCAGCCGAGCCCGCGTGCGGTCACTGCTGAAACTGCCGCGGAAATTGTGGCGGCTCTGCCTCCTTTTGTTTCCGTGGTGGGTTTGTTCGTGGACGCCAACCCTGAGCTGGTAGATGCAGTCCTGTCCCGCGTCAGGCTTGACTACCTGCAGTTTCATGGGGACGAGTCTCCTGAGGATTGCGAACGTTATCAAGTGCCCTATATCAAGGTTGCGCGCGTCAGGCCTGGGCTTGATTTGGTACAATACGCGGTTGGCTATCGTCACGCGCGGGCATTACTGGTGGATGCCTATGTGGCCGGTGTGCCCGGTGGTACGGGCAAGACGTTTGACTGGGCCGCTCTGCCGCCCGCTTTGCCGTTGCCCCTTATTTTGTCGGGCGGCCTGACCCCGGAAAACGTGGGTCTGGCCATACGCACAGTAAAGCCATGGGCAGTGGACGTCAGTAGTGGCGTGGAAGCCGCTCCGGGAATCAAGGATCCAGGAAAGGTACAGCAGTTCATACAAGGAGCGAGGAATGAAGATATACGACATGCCTGACCCAGAGGGCCACTTTGGTCCATACGGAGGGATATTCGTATCAGAGACACTGATCGCGGCCATTGATGAACTCAAGGCGCAGTACTTGCATTATCGCGACGATCCGCAGTTTCAGACCGAATTTGCCTACGAACTCAAGCATTACGTAGGACGCCCCAGTCCCATCTACCATGCGCGACGCCTCTCTGATTCACTGGGGGGTGCGCAGATCTACCTCAAACGTGAGGACCTCAACCATACGGGCGCACATAAGATCAACAATACAGTCGGTCAGGCAATGCTGGCGCAACGCATGGGTAAGAAACGCATCATCGCCGAAACCGGAGCGGGCCAACATGGCGTGGCGTCAGCCACGGTGGCCGCGCGTTATGGCATGGAATGCGTGGTTTACATGGGCTCCGAAGATGTCCGGCGCCAAGCCCAGAACGTCTACCGCATGAAGCTGCTGGGCGCGCGCGTCGTGCCGGTGGAAAGCGGTTCCAGGACGCTCAAGGATGCGCTCAACGAAGCCATGCGCGACTGGGTGACAAACGTTCAAAACACGTTCTACATCATCGGTACGGTCGCCGGCCCCCACCCGTATCCTATGATGGTGCGCGATTTCAATTCGGTGGTGGGGCGCGAATGCCTGACACAGATGCCCGAAATGGCGGGACGGCAACCGGATGTGGTGCTGGCATGTGTGGGTGGTGGCTCCAATGCCATGGGCATTTTTTATCCCTATATTCCGCACGAATCCGTACGCTTGATGGGTGTGGAAGCTGGAGGCGAAGGGGTGGCCAGCGGGCACCATGCCGCTTCGCTGGTGGCGGGTTCTCCTGGTGTGCTGCACGGCAACCGCACCTATCTGCTTCAGGACAGCAATGGACAGATCATCGAAACCCACTCCATTTCTGCGGGTCTCGATTATCCAGGCGTCGGGCCCGAGCATGCCTGGCTCAAGGACTCCCATCGGGCCGAATATGTGGCCATCAATGACGACGAGGCGTTGCATGCCTTTCATACGCTTTGTCGCATGGAAGGCATCATTCCAGCACTTGAATCCAGCCATGCGTTGGCACAGGCCATGAAAATGGCGCCTGCCATGGGAAAGGAACAGATTCTGCTGGTTAACCTTTCCGGTCGGGGCGACAAGGATATGGCCACGGTTGCCGAACGTAGCGGCATTGCGCTCTAAGGAGTTACTCTTGTCAAGGATTCCCGCAACATTTGAACGACTGGCGCATGCAGGGCGAAAAGCGCTGATTCCCTTCTTTTCGGTTGGCGACCCCAGCCTTGCGCTTTGCGTGCCCACAATGCAAGCCATGGTCTCGGGCGGTGCCGACATCCTGGAGTTGGGGGTCCCGTTTTCCGATCCCATGGCTGACGGTCCGACCATTCAACGTTCCAGCGAGCGCGCATTGAAAAATGGGGTCTCGCTACTGGATGTCCTGAATGCGGTGGCCCGGTTTCGTCAGACGGATGACCAAACCCCTGTGGTACTGATGGGGTATGCCAATCCCATCGAGCGCATGGGTCGCGAACGCTTTGCTGACCAATGCGCCAGCGCAGGAGTGGATGGCGTGCTGGTCGTGGATTATCCGCCCGATGAGGCGCGTGAATTGGGAAAACTGCTGAGGCCTCATGGCATCGACTCCATTTTCCTGCTATCGCCAACTTCCACTGACGCGCGCATCAAGGAAATTGCTGCATTGGCCTCCGGCTACATCTACTATGTGTCGTTGCGTGGGGTCACGGGCGCGTCAAACATGGATCCTCAAGAAGTGGCGCGCCAGATTGCGCGGATCAAAACCGCTGCCACGGTGCCGGTAGGTGTGGGTTTTGGAATTCGTGATGGGGCTACGGCGCGCCTGCTAGCTGGAGTGGCGGATGCCATTGTAGTGGGTTCGCGTATCGTGGAGGAGATCGAAGCCAGCACCGCGGATGAGAGCCCTGCGCGAGTTGGTGCGTTGATCAATATTTTTCGTCAAGCCATGGATGCCTGATCAATGAGCTGGTTTAAAAAATTGCTGCCACCGCGCATCAAGCGCGACAAGAATAACAGCAAGGGTTCCGTGCCCGAGGGTTTGTGGGTGAAATGCGGTTCTTGCGAGGCGGTCTTGTATCGTTCCGATCTCGAATCCAATCTGCATGTATGCCCAAAATGCTCCCACCATATCCGGATTTCTGCGCGTACGCGTCTGGACGGCTTTCTGGATGCGGATGGCCGCTTTGAAATCGGATCAGAAATCATTCCTGTAGACAGCCTCAAGTTCAAGGACAGCCGGCGCTATGTGGATCGCCTTACAGAGGCTGCCAACGCCACGGGCGAAACCGATGCGCTGGTTGTGATCCAGGGAACGCTAAACGGCCTTCCGCTGGTGGCGGCGGCTTTTGAGTTTGAATTCATGGGCGGCTCCATGGGTTCGGTGGTCGGTGAGCGGTTTGTGCGTGCCGTTGAAGCGGCCATCGACCAGAAATATCCCTTTGTCTGTTTTCTGGCCAGTGGTGGCGCCCGAATGCAGGAAGGTCTTTTATCCTTGATGCAAATGGCTAAAACCTGTGCGGCCTTGACAAGGCTTGCTCAAGCGCGACTACCGTTTATTTCCGTTTTAACCGATCCCACCATGGGTGGCGTTTCTGCCAGCTTTGCCATGATCGGTGATGTGGTGATTGCCGAGCCCAATGCGCTCATTGGATTTGCAGGGCCACGCGTGATCGAGCAGACCGTGCGAGAAGTGCTTCCTGAAGGGTTTCAGCGTTCGGAGTTTTTGCTCGAAAAGGGGGCCATTGACATGATCGTGGATCGGCGGCAGATGCGTGATAGGATCGCCAACATTCTCGGTCAGCTGACGCAGGTTGCCGAAACCGCCTGACTGGCAGCAAAAACGAGGGATTCATGAAACGTCCCCTGAATGCTCAAGAACAAGCCTTGCGGATTCAAAGTCGGCGCAGGATGATTGGAGCCGCAGTCATCATGCTCTGTGTGGTGCTTCTGCTGCCCATGATTCTGGATCACTCCATGGGGCCCAAGCTCACAGCGCGCGGGATGACACCCGCGCTCAAAGAGGCGCAGCAGGACAAGAACCTGGTTGACCCAACCTCTGTCGCACGTTCCGATCTGCCTCAGCCTGCTGTTGCCGAAACCCCCGCTGCTCCTGCGTCGCCAGCGCTTCCAGCTGAGCCATTCATTGCTACCGAGATTGCAGCAATTCCAGCCCCAGCCACTGCGGTGGTTTCCACGGCTGCCAAATCCGTAACGCAGGCTGCAGTGCCTGCTTCAAACAAGACCGCTTACTGGGTTCAGGTGGGTGTTTTCAGCGATCGCGGCAAGGCGAAGGCGCTGATCAAAAAACTCGCCGATCATGAGATTCACGCCGTTGGGGAAGAGGCACACTACAAGGACGGTGCTCGCGTTCGTGTTCGCATTGGCCCTCTGAACAACAAAGCGGAAGCGGTGGCAATGACCCATCAGCTCGATCAACTCACTGTTAAATCCATGGTCATCTCGCCATGATGGACGCGCTTGCAACCCTGACCTGGATCGATTGGAGCCTGCTCTCCATCGTACTCATCTCCATCACTTTCGGCGTGATTCGTGGCATGGTGCGAGAGTTTTTTTCCCTGCTGGGGTGGGTGGTTGCCTTTTGGCTTGCAAAATCGTTCAGCCTGATGGGTTCCCATTGGCTTGCACCGTTCATTAGCAGCGAAACCATTCGGTTGATGGCGGCTTTCGTGATTCTTTTCCTTGCAGGATTGGTAATCGCCGCAGTGTTGGGTCATTTCCTGAGTGCCATGGCAGCCAGCGTGGGGTTGGGAGCGCTCAATCGCGTGCTGGGAGCAATCTTCGGCCTGTTGCGCGGCTGGCTCCTTGTGGTGATTCTCGTGATGCTTGCCGGGATGACTGCGTTTCCTCTGGAAAAAGAATGGAAATCCTCAATTTTCATTGACTGGGCTGTGCACAGCGGAAAATTATTGATGCCCTACCTGCCAGCCAGGATGTCCGAACGCATCCATTTTTAAGCACCAGGAACGGGCAATCGGAGTAGAATGTGAGGGTCCGGGAACTACCATTTTTTCAGGGACTTTCTGTTTTATGTGCGGAATAGTCGGAATTGTCGCCAAGATACCCGTCAACCAGCTGCTTTATGACGGACTGCAACTGCTCCAGCACCGTGGTCAGGATGCAGCAGGCATCGCCACCGCTGATGGCAGTACTTTCCATATGCACAAAGGGTTGGGGCTGGTGCGGGATGTGTTCCGCACCCGGGACATGCGTGCCCTGACAGGAAATGTCGGCATTGCCCATTGTCGCTATCCTACAGCGGGTTCGGCCAGCTCTCCGGCAGAAGCACAGCCGTTCTATGTCAATTCACCCTTTGGCATTGTGTTGGGACACAACGGCAATCTTACCAATTCAGAACACCTGCGAGCCGAACTTTTCGAGCAGGATCGTCGCCATGTCAACACCAACTCTGATTCAGAGGTGTTGCTCAATGTCCTTGCGCACGAGTTGCAGGATGCGGCCAAAGGCCACAAGCTCGACCCCAATGATATCTTCAAGGCAGTAGGGCAGGTCTATCGCCGCTGCCACGGAGCCTACGCGGCCGTCACCATCATCGCGGGACATGGTTTGCTGGCTTTCCGCGATCCTCACGGCATTCGCCCTTTGGTGATTGGACGCAACGTTACGCCCATGGGGACAGAGTTCATGGTGGCTTCAGAAAGCGTGGCGCTGGATGCCCTAGGCTTTGAGTTGTTGCGCGATGTGGAGCCTGGTGAGGCCATTCTGATCGACGAGGGCGGCAATTTCTATAGTCGGATTTGCGCCGACGCCCCCCAGAAAAACCCTTGCATCTTTGAGTATGTGTATCTGGCCCGTCCTGACTCTGTCATGGACGGTATCTCCGTTTACGAAACGCGGCTCAAGATGGGTGAGAGCCTGGGTAACAAGATCCGGCGCATCGCGCCAGATCTCAAGCTGGATGTGGTCATTCCCATACCGGACACCAGTCGTCCCAGCGCCTTGCAGTTGGCGCTCAAACTGGGTGTTCCCTATCGGGAAGGTTTCATCAAAAACCGCTACATCGGTCGTACCTTCATCATGCCGGGGCAGGCCGAGCGTAAAAAGTCCGTACGCCAAAAACTGAACGCCATCGGCTTCGAGTTCAAGGGCAAGAACGTATTGCTGGTGGACGATTCCATTGTACGGGGAACCACCAGTCGCGAAATCGTCCAGATGGCACGCGATTGTGGCGCCAACAAGGTCTATTTTGCTTCGGCCGCACCGCCTGTGCGCTTTCCCAATGTGTATGGCATCGATATGCCCACTCGTCAGGAGTTGTTGGCTACCGGGCGCTCTGATGCGGAAATTGCCCTTGAAATCGGTGCTGATGCCGTGTTTTATCAGGACCTTGACGACCTCGTGCATGATGTCAGGGGGGCTGCTCCGGGCATTGACCGATTTGACGCCTCCTGTTTTGACGGCTTCTACATTACCGGAGACATCACGCCAGAGTACCTGGCCGATATCGAGGCCCATCGCTGTGATGGTGAAACCCGATCTGGCAATGAGTCGACGCAGCAACTGGACCTCAATCTCAGCGCGGTTGAATCGGCGTGAACGAAGAGTTTGATTTTGACACCCTGGCGATTCGTACAGGGATCCATCGCAGTGCGTTCAATGAACACTCTGAAGCGCTGTACCTGACTTCGAGTTATGTCTTCAAAAATGCCCAGCAAGCGGCAGACCGTTTTGGTAATCGCGAGCCTGGAAACATCTATTCACGCTTCACCAATCCCACCGTCACGGCATTCCAAGAGCGTCTGGCCGCCCTTGAGGGTGGCGAAGCCTGCATTGCCACGGCCAGTGGCATGTCGGCTATTCTCAGTACCGTCATGGGGTTACTCAAGGCGGGAGACCACATTGTCGCATCGCGTAGTGTTTTTGGAAGCACGGTACAACTGCTGGTCAACATCATGGGGCGTTTCGGCATTGAAACCACTTTCGTGCCGTTGAGCGATATTGCGGCCTGGAAAAATGCCATACGCCCCAACACCCGGATGTTCTTCGTGGAAACCCCTGCCAACCCCACCATGGAACTGGTGGATATTGCGGCGCTGTCAGTGGTGGCCCGAACAGCTGCAGTCACGCTCGTGGTGGACAACTGTTTTTGTACCCCTGCCTTGCAGCGTCCCCTGGCGCTGGGCGCCGACCTTGTGATTCATTCCGCCACCAAGTATCTGGATGGCCAGGGTCGCGTTCTGGGAGGGGCCATCGTCGGATCTCGACAACTGCTGATGGATGGTGGCATTTATCAGTTTTTGCGGACAGCAGGCCCCACTTTGAGTGCGTTCAATGCCTGGGTGTGCCTCAAGGGTCTCGAGACGCTGAAGCTGCGCATGGAAGCCCAATCCAAAAATGCCCAGGCCCTGGCTGAATGGCTGGAGCGCCATCCTGCGGTGGCCCGCGTGTACTATCCCGGACTGCCTTCCCATCCGCAATACGAACTGGCCTGTCGTCAACAATCTCGTGGTGGCGCCATCGTCACTTTTGATGTAGTGGGGGGACAGGCTGAGGCCTGGCGCATCATCGATGCCACAGAGGTGATTTCCATCACAGGAAACCTCGGCGATACCAAAAGCACCATTACCCATCCGGCCACCACAACCCATGGACGCATTTCCCAAGCAGAGCGTCAGGCAGCGGGCATCGGTCCGGGAATGATCAGGATTTCCGTCGGGCTGGAATCGGTACACGCCTTACAGTCAGACCTGGCCCGCGGGTTGGGTTAGAGCGGCACAAACCGACAACCTTCACTGTCGCAGCGCAATGCCCCTGCACGGGTTGCATTCCAGTCCTGCAGCACCCAGCGTTCGCAAACATGGTCATCCAGACGATACACGTGGCGAGCCGGCCGGTGCGTATGGCCGTGAATCAGTCGTGGATACTCGTATTTACGCAGCAAATCCATAACAGCCTGTGGCGTCACATCCATTATTTCCATGGTTTTGGATTGCTTGGCCTTATGGCTCATTGCCGTGGCATCACGCGCCATTTTGTAGCGGGCCTCGAGCGGCAAAGCCAGAACCTGGCGTTGCCAGGAAGCGCTGCGCACCTGTTTGCGGTAAGCCTGATATTCCGCATCCTCCGTGCATAACAGGTCACCATGGGTCAGCAAGGTACGCACGCCATACAACATGGTCTCGGTGGGGTCGGGCAGCAGGGTAGCTCCGCACGCTTCAGCAAAACCATGACCCATCAGAAAATCCCGGTTGCCATGCATGAGAAACAGGGCTGTTCCTGAAGCTGTGAGCGCTTTCAAGGCCTCAACAATCCTGCGATTGAAGGGGGCAGGCATGTCGTCGTCGCCCACCCAGGTTTCAAAGAGGTCCCCCAGGATATAGAGTGCCTCCGCTTCCCGGCAGGGACCAGCAAGAAACTCCAGAAAGCGCTTTCGGATGAGCGGCGTATCCTCGGACAGATGCAGGTCTGAAATGAAAAGGGTATGCAGCACGGCGCGATGCGTTAAATGACCAGGGCGCTTTCGATGATGATGTCTTCCGTTGGAACATCACCGTGGCCCGCACGGTGTCCCGTGGCTGCGCCTTTGATGCGATCCACGACGTCCTGGCCTTCCGCGACCTTGCCAAAGACGCAATATCCAAAACCGTCGCGAGTAGGGGCGCTGAAATTGAGGAAGCTGTTGTTTTTGACATTGATGAAAAACTGCGCCGTTGCTGAATGGGGATCGGACGTGCGGGCCA
>JAJZHC010000206.1 GCA_021804705.1 Pseudomonadota bacterium | reverse complement strand
GGGCCTGGGTGTTGAATCCACGGCCATTACCGTGGTGAGCGACAGCCCCATCCAGTACCTCACCTTCGTGGACCAGTTTGGTGATACCGCCAAGACCCTCAAGGCTGACTTGGGCTTTTCCCGGGATAGCCGGGACAGCGTCATTTACCCCATGAAGGGGCTGAACCAGCGCTATAGCCTGGAAGTGGGGCTGCCAGGTGCCGATCTCAAATATTACCGGGCCACGATGAATGACCAGTGGCTGAGCCCGGTCACGAACGACACCACGATATCGCTTTCCAGCCAGTTGGGTTATGGTAATGGGTACGCGGGCATGCCCCTGCCGTTCTTCAAAAACTTTTTTGCCGGTGGCGTGGATTCGGTGCGGGGTTATTTTACCGGCAGTCTGGGCCCCCATACCTTTGACATGGTGGGCAACACGCTCAACCTTGGGGGGAATAAAATGCTTACGGGTAGCGCAGAGTACCTGTTTCCCATGCCCGGCTTGAAAAACGACCACTCCTTCCGCTTGAGCACGTTTTTCGACGCCGGCAATGTGTTCGGAGCAGGCGAGGCGATTTCCCCCAGCCAGTTTCGCTATTCGGCAGGGATGGCGCTGTCCTGGTATTCCCCCATGGGGCCGCTCAAGTTTAGCTATGCCGTTCCCATTCGTGCGCAACCGTTGGATAATATCGAGCGGTTGCAATTTCAGATGGGCAGCACCTTTTAAGCGAGCACTGACATGAAATCTTTCAAATTTTTAGTTCTTGTGATGGGTTTTCTGGCCTTGACGCCTGTGCTGGGCGCCGACCTCAAACTCGGCTGGATCAATATCGAACGCATTTTCCGCGAGGCAGGGCCGGCCCAGAAAGCCACCAAGAAGCTGGAGAAGGAATTCGACAAGCGCCAGAGCGACATCCAGAAAATCGGCAAGCAGATGTCTGACCTGCAAACCCAGCTGGACAAGGAAGGCATGACCATGAGCGAGAGTGATCGCGCCCGGAAGGAGCGTGAACTCGCCAATCTCAATCGCGATTTTCAGCGCATGCAGCGTGAATTTCGCGAGGATCTCAACACGCGGCGCAACGAGGAGTTTGCCAGCATCCAGGAACGCGCCAACAAGGTTATTCGTGAAATTGCCGAGTCCGAGAAGTACGACCTGATTGTCACGGAAGCCATCTACGCCAGCCCCAAAATCGACATTACGGACAAGGTCTTGAAGGCTCTGGCCGACAAGTAACCTCCGTGCCCTTCGTTGGAAGCCACCCAACCCTATTCCTTGCAGGACCTCGCCGATGCATGCGGCGGCGAGGTGGTGGGTGACGCCCAGACCCTGATCCGCGGCATTGGTACCCTTGAGCAGGCAGATCCCGGAGAGATCACGTTTCTGACCAACACCCTATACCGCGACCTGTTGTCCAAAACACGGGCTGCGGCCGTGATCCTGGGTCCATCCGACCGCCACGCCACGGCCTTGCCGCGCATCGTTTCAGACAACCCTTACGCCTGTTACGCCCGCATTGCCCAGCGTCTGTTCCCCTTTCCTCAAGCCGTAGCGGGCGTGCATCCCAGCGCTGTAATCGATCCTGCAGCAAGGATTGCAGCCAGTGCCAGCATCGGTCCGCAGGTCACCATCGGTGCAGGTGCCGTGGTGGGCGAGGGGGTTGTGATCGGAGCAGGCTGCGTGCTGGGAGCGCACGTGGTACTGGGGGAGGGGTGCTGGCTGTATCCGCATGTGGTCATCTACGCCGGATGTGAAGTGGGTGCGCGCTGCATCCTGCATTCGGGCGTGGTACTGGGCGCCGACGGTTTTGGCATGGCGCGCGACCAGGGGGGCTGGGTGAAAATTCCCCAGATTGGTCGTGTGCTGATCGGCGCTGATGTTGAAATCGGCGCCAACACCACGGTGGACCGGGGCGCCATTGAGGACACCGTCATCGAGGAAGGGGTCAAGCTCGACAACCAGATCCAGATTGCGCATAACTGCCGCATTGGTGCCCATACGGTCATCGCGGGTTGCACTGGCATCTCCGGCAGTACCCGAATTGGGCGCAACTGCCGCATCGGGGGCGGCGTGGGCATGGTGGGCCATCTGGAGGTGTGCGATGGGGTCACCGTGTCAGGATTTTCCCTGATCACGAAATCCATTACCCAGCCAGGGGTTTACACCTCATCCATTCCAAGCCAGCCGCATCGTATCTGGATGGAAACGCTGGCTAACCTGCGCGCATTGCCTCAGTGGGTGAAGAAGCTGAGAGCGCTCGAGCAGGACATACAAAAATTGAAGGAGGAGTAGTCATGGCAGGCATGGACATCAATGAAATCATGGAATATCTGCCGCACCGGTATCCATTCCTGCTGGTGGACCGGGTTCTGGACGTGATTCCGGGGCAGACCATCACGGCCATCAAGAACGTCAGCATGAACGAGGAGTTTTTTCAGGGGCATTTTCCGGCGCACCCGGTCATGCCTGGCGTCTTGATCATCGAGGCCCTGGCCCAGGCTGCGGCACTGTTGACGTTCAAGACCGAAGACGTCAAACCGGACGGCAAGATCGTCACTTACT
>JAJZHC010000205.1 GCA_021804705.1 Pseudomonadota bacterium | reverse complement strand
CGAGGTTGGCCAGCAGCAGTGAAATCAACTGTTGGTCGCGCTCGTTCAGTGCCATGAGCCGCAACTGGGCAGACAAATGGTCAACCAGTGTGAGATGAGTGCTGGCCTGTTGCGGCGATTCAGCCTCGTCTTCGTGATCATGCCAGGTCCCGCCCAACAGCTCGTCCGGGCTCCAGGTTTCTGGGGCCTTCCAGTCGTTGGTGGTATCCGTTTCGCCGTTTTCCATGGGATCCGGAAGGGGCTCTGGCGCAGCCTGAAACGACGGGGCTTCAGTGCCAGATTCTTCGCGTTCCAGCAGCGGGTTTTGCATCAGGAACTTTTCCAGCTCCTGATCGAGATCCATTGTGGAGAGTTGCAGTAGACGGATGGACTGCTGCAATTGCGGCGTCAGCGCCAGATGCTGCGAATGTTTGAGCTGTAGGTTGACCTTCATGGCTCAAAGCTTGAAATGTTCACCCAGATACACCTTTCTCACGCTTTCATTATAGATGATTTCATCCGGGTGGCCAGCGGCCAGCACGGACCCCTGGTTGATGATGTAGGCGCGATCGCAGATGCCGAGTGTTTCCCGAACGTTGTGGTCGGTAATCAGCACGCCAATGCCGCGCTGCTTGAGAAAACGAATGATTTGCTGGATGTCCATGACGGCAATGGGATCGACGCCGGCAAAGGGCTCGTCCAGCAGGATGAAGCGCGGCTTGGTGGCAAGTGCCCGGGCAATTTCCACGCGTCTGCGTTCGCCCCCGGACAGACTGATGGCCTGGTTGTTGCGCAGGTGGGCAATGTGGAGTTCTTCCAGCAGTTCATCGAGTTCCTGAATACAGTCCTGTTCGGAAAGGCCCCGAAGTTCGAGAATGGAGCGGATGTTCTCCGCAACGGTCATGCGTCTGAAAATGGACGCTTCCTGGGGCAGATAGGACAGACCGAGCTGGGATCGACGATGGATGGGCAAGAGACTGATCCGGTTCGAGTCCAGAAAAATCTCGCCGTCATCCAGCGGGATCAAGCCCACGATCATGTAGAAGCAGGTGGTTTTTCCGGCGCCGTTGGGGCCAAGCAGCCCGACCACCTCGCCATTTTCCACGGACAGTGAAACGTCCTTGACAACGATTCTGGAACGGTAGCGTTTGACCAGATGTTCAGCGCGCAACAGGCTCATGGGGCCACTTCCGGGTCGCGTTTGAGTTGTGGAGAGGGCGCAGCAGCTGGTTTCGTCTTGTCGCTCTTGGGTTGCAAGGTGACATGAACGCGTCCATTGGGGTTGGCCTGCCCGCCCTCAGCGGCGCCAGCCCCGCGGGCCTGGAGAAATTCGGTCTTGGTGTCGTAAGACAGGTAATTACCCCGGATTTCATCCTTGTCGCGGCGCACGAGGGCCTTATCGAATAATTCAATGCGGTCAAGTTTGCCGTTGTACTCCACATGCTGTGCCATGCCATCCACCCATTCGTTCAAACCTTCGCGTTTTTGCCTGAAGGTCACCGGGTTGCCATAGGCCGTGGCAAATTTGAAGCCCTCGGCATCTTCGTGCACGGTCATGTCATCTGCAGTCAGGCGCAAGGTCCCCTGGGTGAGAATGACGCGTCCTTCAAAGTGCGTCGATTTTTTATTGTCGTCCGCGGTCATCTTGTCGGCTTCTATGTTGACGGGTTTATCCCTGTCTGCACGATCGGCGTGAGCGGGCAGGCAGAAAACCAGCAGCAGGGCGGCCTCAAGGGCGATGCGGCGGCAGATAGGTGACTTTTGCACGAGTGAATTCAGCTATTCGGGTTTTATTGTTGACGATCATGCTCAGCGCGGTCAGGGTGTCCTTTCCGTAGTTGATGACCACGGGTTGATCGGTCTGCCCGATGCCGCGTTGAGGAAATACCTTGAGCGTGGAAGTCCTGACGACGGTCAATGGCTGGTCCTGGGTAGGTTCGCGTGTTACCACGACGTTGCCGGTGAAAACCACTTCATCCTCCCGCCCCGAGCGTACCGCGCGTTCAGAGCGTACCGTAACAGCCGGTGCATCGGGCTCGAGGGACGTAAAAATGACCTCATCAAAATGAGAAGTGTCATCGTCGGGGTAATGTACCATCTTCCGCGCGCTTAACGTGTAGTGAATCTGTCCGTTATCCCCCAGTTGCCGCGCGGCGAAGCGTTCCATGATCAGATCAGGATCATGGGTCATGGCCCGACCCTCCGGCAGTGCGTTGCTTTCCACCACACGCCACAGCCAGGCGCTGACCATGGCCAGCAGCAAAACCACGGCCACCGGCGTCCAAGCCTCGAGATTATGGCTTAACTTTGCCATTTCCCTCGTGCATCCAGCATCATTTCGGCAGCATAGCGCACGGCGCCCTTCCCTCCACCCACCGGGGAAACCCAGTGGGCCTGATTGCGAATCACTACTGGGGCTTCGGGTACGGTGAGTGCCAGACCACATTTTCCGAGAACGGGAAGATCGGGAAGGTCGTCCCCCATGTAGGCGCATTGCGTCCAGTCCAGCCCCAGTTGCTCGAGAAGGGTTTGACAGGAGACGAGCTTGTCGGCCGAACCCTGGATGACGTG
>JAJZHC010000204.1 GCA_021804705.1 Pseudomonadota bacterium | reverse complement strand
AAGCTGCGGAATCCATGGTTTGAGGGCGCCCAAATCCACTTTCGCCGATTGGGCGATGACGGAACCATGCCAATCCCGGAAATCCATCATGTCTTCGCCATAAAAATCCCCTTTGATTGTCACGGGATCTGAAATGCGGTCAGGCGGCACAAACGTCATGTCCAGCCGATGGTGCGACCCACTGTTGCGAATCCGGATGTTGCCTTGGGTCAGAAGCAGTGGCACCACCTTGAGCGCATCATCAATCCAGCGAATCGTACCCTTGGTGATCCTGATCTCCCCCTGATTGGCCAGCCATTCCATAAACTGGCTGGGACCGCTGTCAGGGCGAGGCAGGGGAATGCCCGACAGATACAGTTGGCCATCCTGGGCACGTCTGAGCGTCAGCGAGGGTTGATCGATGATCAGCGTACTCAAATCCACACGACCGCGCAGAAACCCCAGGATCGAGATGCGCCCTTCCACGCGGTTCAGCTCCAGGCCTGGCTTTCCCTCGGGGTCAAATATCGTGACGTGGTCAAGCACGACGGTGGGCAGCCACTCAAAGTGAGCCGAGGTCATGTTGCCAATTTCAACACGGGTGCCGGTAGCCTTGGATAGAGCCGCCACCACATCGGGCCGATAGCGACCCACATCGTTGAGGATGATGATCTGCAACACCAACCACAACAGCAACAGCGCGAGCGCAAACAGACCGCCCCCCCACAGGAGTGCGCGACGAGAGTGATGCAGAATTGTCCGGTGGCTGACCATAACCTTGAAATTATAGCCTCTTTACCCTGACTGATTATGTCCGCCACCACAATCTTTGCTGCAGGCGGTTTTGTGGCCCCCCCCAACATCCGCTAGAATGGAGGTTTTGCGGAACGGAGCACAGCAGATGTCGATGTCTGATCGCGATGGTGTGATATGGCAGGATGGCCAACTCATCAACTGGCGTGAAGCCAATACCCATATACTCACCCATTCCCTGCACTATGGACTGGCCGTGTTCGAGGGCGTTCGCGCCTACAAAACGGCCCAGGGCACTGCCATATTCCGGTTGCGCGAGCATACCGAGCGCCTGCTACGCTCGGCGCATATCCTGCAGATGCCCATGCCCTATGGGCTGGAATCCTTGATGCAGGCCCAGATTGACACTGTGTCCGGCAACGGCCTGGAGGAATGCTATATCCGGCCGCTGGTGTATTTTGGTTCGGAAAAGATGGGCGTGTCCCCCAAAGGCGCCAAAACCCACGTGGCCGTGGCTGCCTGGCCCTGGGGCGCCTATCTGGGCGAGGCGGCCCTCGAACAGGGCATCCGGGTCAAGACTTCGTCCTATACCCGGCACCACCCCAACATCACCATGTGCAAGGCCAAAGCCAGCGGCAATTACATGAACTCGATCCTGGCCAACAACGAGGCGACAGCCGATGGCTACGACGAGGCCTTGCTCCTGGACGTGGATGGCTTTGTGGCAGAAGGCTCGGGCGAAAACATTTTCATCGTCAAGCGCGGCGTCCTCTATACCCCCGACCTTTCCAGCGCGCTGGAGGGCATCACCCGCGACTGCATTTTTCAACTGGCAGCCGAAGCTGGCCTGACCGTGCTGGAACGTCGCATATCACGCGACGAACTGTATAGTGCCGATGAGGCGTTCTTTACGGGTACTGCAGCAGAGGTCACGCCCATTCGTGAAGTGGACCGTCGCACCATCGGTGCCGGTCATCGCGGACCCGTCACTGCACAATTGCAGGCGATGTACTTTGACTGCGTCAAAGGTCGCTCCCCCAAGCACCAGGACTGGTTAACCGTTGTCGGAGGTTGAAATGTCGCACGCTGCCGAATTGAACCAAAAGACCATTGAGGTCACGGAGCAGGATCTGCCGCTCCACTGCCCCATGCCTTCAGTCAAGCTGTGGAACACCCACCCGCGCGTATTTCTGGATGTAGCCCGCACGGGAACCGCGCAATGCCCTTATTGCGGCACCCGCTACACTCTGGCGGGAGGAGCCCGCAGCGCGGCTCATTGAGCAAAGTCCTCATTATCGGCACCTCCTGGGTGGGAGACGCCGTCTTATCCCAACCGCTCTTCGTTGCCCTCAAAAAGCGCGACCCCGGCTGTGAACTCGATGTGCTGGCTCCGCCGTGGACCCACGGCGTGCTGTTGAGAATGCCCGAAGTATCGCGCATTCTCAACAACCCCTTCGGCCACGGGCAACTGCAATTACTCTCCCGTCGCGCCTTGGGCAAGCAGTTGCGGCAGGCAGACTACCAGCAGGCCATTCTGCTTCCAAACTCCTTCAAATCTGCGCTGATTCCCTGGTTTGCCGGCATTCCCCTGCGTACCGGTTATGTGGGTGAACTGCGCCACCTGCTGCTGAACGATGCAAGGGTGCTGGACCGCACGGCACTGCCCTTGATGGTGGAACGCTTTGCTGCCATGGCTTTGCCCGCAGGTACCGCCATACAACGACCCGTTCCCGCTCCACGCCTGATTCCCAACCTGGAACAACAGGCCGTAACGCTGCAACGCCTTCACCTGACGCTGGACCAACCAGTAGCCGCGCTCTGCCCTGGCGCGGAATTTGGGC
>JAJZHC010000034.1 GCA_021804705.1 Pseudomonadota bacterium | reverse complement strand
CTTTCATGCCCGCGTGGTCCAGCATGAATGCGACCACCTGATGGGTATTCTCTATCCCATGCGCATTGAGGACTTCAGCCGCTTTGGCTTCACCGACGTGCTGTTTCCGGGGCTCTCGGGTGCGGGCCAGGACGACTGACGTCCACCCTCCCGCTATTCTTCCAGGGCGGTCAGCAGTTCCTGGCGAAGGGCCTCCTTGCCGGCCGCAGATTCCACCGCCGCTCCCGAAATCAGGAAGGTGTCCTCGGCGCGCTCGCCCAGCGTATTGATGCGGGCACCGTGCAGGTTGATGCCGTGCTGTACCAGCACGCGCGAAATGCGGTATAGCAGCCCCGGACGATCACCGGCCACGATGGTCAGGGGCCTGATGGCTTCGCGTTCGGGCGCACCCAGGTGCACCATGACGGGAATCGGGAAATGGCGCAGATGGCGCGAAAGCCGGCTCTTCTGGGGCGCTTCGAGGGTGGCCTGGGTGTCGAGCAGATGCTGCAGTTCGGTCTCGATGCGTTTCAGGGTATCCCGGTAATGCTCCGATTCGGCGCTGCGGTGCATGACCTGAAAGGTATCGAGCGCATGACCATCCAGGGTGGTGTGGATGCGGGCCTCCATGATGGTGTAGCCGATGCGGTCAAAATAGCCGCAGATGCGCGCAAATAAGGCTTCCTGGTCGGGCGAGTAGATCAGGATCTGCAGGCCTTCTCCCACCAGCGACAGGCGCGCGCGCACCACGGGTTGGGTCGAGCCCACCCGGCTGTGCAGGCTGCGGGCGTGCCAGGCAATGTCCTGCGCGTCATGGCGCTGAAAATAACTGGGATCGAGCGTGTGCCACAGGTTGATGCCTTCAGTGCTGGTGAATCCGTACTGGCGCAGGATGCGCAGCGCGTCCTGGCGCTTTTCGGCAATGACGGCGTCAAGGTCTGCGCCGGAACCGGCCAGAACCCGTTGGGTGGCACGGTATAAGTCCTCCAGCAGCTTGCCCTTCCAGGCGTTCCATACCTTCGGGCTGGTGCCGCGCACATCGGCCACGGTGAGCAGATAGAGTGCGGTGAGGTGGCGCTGGTCTCCCATCCGCTCGGCAAAACGGCGAATTACCTCGGGGTCGGACAGGTCCTGTTTTTGTGCCACGGCCGACATCTGCAAATGCTGTTCCACCAGCCAGGCCACGAAGGCGCTGTCAGCGCGCGACAGGCCGTGGCGCCGACAGAAGTAACGCGCATCCGAACAACCCAGTTCGGAGTGGTCGCCCCCCCGGCCCTTGGCGATGTCGTGAAACAGGGCGCCGAGGTAGAGCAGATCCACCCGGTCAAACTGCCGCATCAGCATGGAGCAGAATGGAAATTCGTGGTCGTACTGGGGGATGGCAAAACGGCGGATGTTGCGCAGCACCCGCAGGATATGTTCATCCACGGTGTAGACGTGAAACAGGTCATGCTGCATTTGTCCCACGATGCGGCCGAAGACCGGAATATAGCGTCCCAGGACGTCGTAGTAATTCATGCGGCGCAGGACGTCTGCGGTGCGCAGGGGCTGGCGCAGAATCTCCATGAAACGTTGCTGGTTGTCCGGATTGGCGCGAAAGGCGGCATTGATGCGGTTTTTGCCGCGCCATACGGCGCGCAGGGACGCGGGGGTGAAGCCGCGCAGGCGCGGGTGGCGCTGCAGCATTAAAAAGCCTTCCAGGATCTGGTTGGGGTCCTGCTCGAACAGGTCTTCGGGCATGGTGCCCAGCAATTCGCCATGGCGCACGAATGGTCCTGACAGGGGTTCGACATCTTCCGGCGCTTCGGGATGAACGAGGGTGTTGAGTTGTTCGATGAGAATGGTGTTGAGCAGCAGCACGGATTTGGCCGTTTTGTAGTAGGCCTGCATCATGACTTCGCTGGCGCGACGGTGGCCGTGGTCTTCGTAGCCCAGCTGTTTCGCTAGCGGGATTTGATGGTCAAACAGCAGCCGGTCCTCGCGGCGTCCGGCAAGATAATGCAGGCGAATGCGCAGATCCTGCAAGAATCGTTGCAGTTTGCGTGCCTGCTGCACCTCGCGCAGCGTGATCAGTCCCTCGTGGGCCAGGGAGGCCCAGTGGGCGTCAAGCCCGGTGCCCCAGGCCAGCCACATCACTGAATGCAAGTCGCGCAACCCCCCGGGGCTTTCCTTGATGTTGGGTTCCAGGTTGAAGGCCGTGTCATTGTGCTTGAGGTGGCGGGCGCGCTGCTCGGCGATCTTTCCCGTGACGAAAGCAGGCAGGTCCAGCGACTGGCGCAGGGCCAGGCGCAGGCGCGCAATGGCCCCGGGGTTGCCCGCCAGGTAGCGCACGTCAGACAGGGTGGTGGTGATGGTCAGGTCCTGCATGGCCACGAGCAGACACTCCTCGTGGGTGCGCACGCTGTGCCCCACCTCGAGGCCGATGTCCCACAGCAGTCCCACCAGGCGCTCCACCTTGCCGGTGGTGTCGGCATCCGGCGTTGCGGGAAGCAGCAGCAACAGGTCGATGTCGGAATAGGGGTAGAGTTCGCCGCGTCCGTAACCGCCCACGGCGGCCAGTGCGGCTTGCGAATTGAAGCCGGCCTGTTCCCACAGGCCGGCCAGCACGGCGTCCACCATGCTGCTCCAGCCCGACAGCAGGCGCGCCGGGTGGGGGGATTGCAGATAGGCTTGTTTGAGCGCCTCGCGGCTACTGGTCAGCTGTTGCCTCAGGGCCCTGGAGTCCGCGGTGCTCACGGTGATGGCGGTGCGCCTTCAGAAAGGGTCAGCACTTCATAGCCGGTGTCCGTCACCAGCACCGTATGCTCCCACTGGGCAGACAGGCTATGGTCAGCAGTGACGATGGTCCAGCCGTCGGCCAGTTGGCGGATGTCGCGCTTGCCGGCATTGATCATCGGTTCGATGGTGAAAATCATGCCCGGACGCATTTTGAGGCCGGTACCCTTGCGGCCGTAATGCAGTACCTGGGGGTCTTCGTGAAAATTGCGGCCGATGCCGTGCCCGCAAAATTCCCGCACCACGCTGTAACCGGCATTTTCCGCAAAGGTCTGGATGGCATGCCCGATGTCGCCCAGATGGTGGTCGGGATGCACGGTACGAATGCCCAGCCACATGGCTTCGTAGGTGATGGCACAAAGCCGCTGCGCCTGCTTGCTGGGCTCGCCCACGCAGTACATGCGGCTGGTGTCACCATGAAAGCCGTCCTTGATGACGGTGATGTCGATGTTGACGATGTCGCCGTTCTTCAACACCTTCGAGCCGGGTATGCCATGGCAGACCTGATGGTTGACTGAGGTGCAGATCGAACCGGGGTAGGGGGTGTGGCCCGGCGGGCAGTAGTTCAGCGGCGCCGGGATGGTGTGCTGCACGTTGACGATGTAATCGTGGCACAGGGTGTTCAGTTCGCCGGTGGTGACGCCCACCTTGACGAAGGGCGCGATGAAATCAAGGACTTCGGAGGCCAGGCGACAGGCCACGCGCATATGCTGGATTTCTTCCGGGGTTTTGATGGAAATGGGCATGGGCTGGCTATGGGTTTGAGACTAAAGGTGGTTGAGCTTTGCTGGAATTATAGCACCCCGCCCAGGCATGCTTGTACGGGGCGGACCAAAAATGCTAGAATACACGGCTTTATCGGGCCGGCATCCCAGGCCCAATTTTGGTGCGGTGGCAACACCGCAAACACGCACACCGGTCTGGAAAAACCAGGGTGCCTGCCATTTGGCAGGTGTTATCGACCGGTGGAGGCTCAACCCTTAAAGGAGTTCACCATGTCCGTCACTATGCGGCAAATGCTTGAAGCCGGAGTTCACTTCGGTCACCAGACCCGTTACTGGAACCCCAAGATGGCCCCCTTCATTTTCGGCCATCGCAACAAGATTCACATCATCAATCTGGAAAAGACCCTGCCGATGTATCAGGAGGCCATGAAGTTTGTGCGCCAGATTGCTGCCAACAAAGGCAACGTGCTGTTCGTGGGCACCAAGCGCCAGGCTCGCGAAATCGTGCGCGAAGAAGCGCAACGCGCCGGTGCGCCTTTCGTGGATCACCGCTGGCTGGGCGGCATGCTGACCAACTTCAAGACGGTCAAGCAGTCCATCAAGCGCCTCAACGACCTTGCCACCATGACGGCCGACGGCTCCATGGACAAGCTGACCAAGAAAGAAGCCCTCGATTACCAGCGCGAACTCGAAAAGCTTGAGCGCAGCCTGGGCGGGATCAAGGACATGAACGGCATTCCTGATGCCATGTTCGTCATCGACGTGGGCTACCAGAAAAACGCCATCGTCGAAGCGCGCAAGCTGGGTATTCCCATCATCGGCGTCGTGGATACCAATAATTCCATCGAAGGCGTCGATTACGTCATTCCGGGTAACGATGACTCGACGCGCGCCATTCGTCTGTACGCCCGCGGCGTGGCGGATGCCATCCTGGAAGGCCGGGCTCAATCCCTCACGGAAATCACCGGGTCGGAAGAGTTTGTCGAGGTGGAAGAAGACAAGGCTGCTGAATAATTTTTGAATGCTGCGGCAGGGCCGCAGCGCAAAGTGGAGTGTTGAAATGGCGGAAATTACCGCAGGAATGGTCAAGGAACTGCGCGAGCTCACCGGGCTTGGCATGATGGAATGCAAGAAGGCATTGACGGAAGCTCAGGGCGACCTGAAGGCGGCTGAAGACCTCCTGCGCATTCGCAGCGGCGCCAAAGCCAGCAAGGCTGCTGGCCGCATTGCTGCCGAAGGCGTGGTGGCAACGTATGTCTCGGCGGATGGCAAGCTGGGTGCCTTGGTGGAAGTGAATTGCGAAACCGATTTCGTGGCCAAGAACGACGACTTTGTGTCCTTTGCCCGTCAGGCTGCCGAACAGGTGGCCCGTCAGGCGCCCGCCGACGTGGACGCGCTGGTGAAAGGCGTCCTGCCCGATGGCGGAACGCTGGAGGCCGTGCGCCAGGCATTGATTATGAAGCTTGGCGAAAACATGACGGTGCGCCGCTTCGTGCGCTTTGAAGCAGCAGGGCGCCTCGCCCAGTATCTGCACGGTGCGCGCATTGGCGTCATGGTGGATCTGGTGGGTGGCGACGACACGCTGGGACGCGACATTGCCATGCACATTGCGGCCAGCAAGCCCATTTGCGTGTCGAAGGACAACGTTCCTGCCGAGCTGTTGGCCAAGGAGCGCGAAATCTACACGGCCCAGGCTGCCGAATCGGGCAAGCCTGCGGACATCATTGCGCGCATGGTGGACGGACGCATGGTCAAGTATCTGGCTGAAGTCACCCTGCTGGGTCAACCTTTCGTCAAGGACCCCGACCAGACCGTGGAAAAGCTGCTGGCCGCCCGCGGTGCCCGCGTGAACGGCTTTAGCATGTTCATCGTTGGTGAAGGGATCGAAAAGAAGAGTGAAGACTTTGCCGCAGAAGTGGCGGCAGCCGCAGGTGCGGCGGCGGGAGCCTGAGGCTTCGTCATGAAACCAGCCTATCAGCGCATTCTCCTCAAGTTGTCGGGTGAAGCCCTGATGGGTGATGATGCCTATGGCATCAATCGCGCCACCATCGATCGCATTGTGGCCGAGGTGGCTGCGGTCACCCAGATCGGCGTGCAGGTCGGGGTGGTGATTGGCGGCGGCAACATCTTCCGCGGCGTGGCCCTGGGTGCCGAAGGCATCGATCGGGCCACGGCGGATTACATGGGCATGCTAGCCACGGTCATGAACGCGCTGGCGCTGCAGGATGCCATGCGCCGTGTGGGTGTGGTCAGCCGCGTCCAGTCGGCGCTGAATCTGGAGCAGGTGGCCGAACCCTACATTCGCGGCAAGGCCCTGCGTTACCTCGAAGAGGGCAAGGTGGTCATTTTTGCCGCCGGTACGGGCAACCCGTTCTTTACCACGGATACGGCGGCGGCCCTGCGCGGGGTGGAGATGAGTGCCGAGGTGGTGCTGAAAGGCACCAAGGTGGACGGTATCTACACGGCTGATCCGCTCAAGGACCCCCAGGCCAGGCGCTACGACCGACTGACTTTCGAGGAAGCCATCGTCAACAATCTCAAGGTCATGGATGCCACGGCACTGACGTTGTGCCGCGATCAGGACCTGCCCATCTGCGTATTCAGCATCTTCAAACCCGGCGCCTTGAAGCGCGTGGTCATGGGAGAGGCTGAGGGTACTTTCGTCACGAATTAAGCTGTCTGGAGAATGCCATGATTGCCGATGTCAAGAAATCTGCCGAACAGAAAATGCAGAAATCCGTCGAGACGCTCAAGACAGACCTGGGCAAGGTTCGAACAGGCCGCGCCCATGCCGGTTTGCTGGATCATGTGAAGGTGGATTACTACGGCACGCCAACCCAGATCAACCAGGTGGCCGGCGTCAACCTCATCGATGCCCGCACCATCGGTGTATCGCCCTATGAAAAGAAAATGGTCGCCGCCATAGAAAAGGCCATTCGCGACGCCGATCTGGGGCTCAACCCGTCGGCGCAGGGTGACCTCATCCGGGTGCCGATGCCTTCCCTGACCGAAGAGCGTCGCCGCGACCTGACCAAGGTGGTCAAGGCCGAAGCCGAAAATGCCCGCGTTGCGGTCCGCAACATCCGTCGCGATGCCTTGGCCCACCTGAAGGAATTACAGAAAGCCAAGTCCATTTCCGAAGACGAAGAGCGTCGTGCCCAGGACGACATCCAGAAGTTGACCGACCGTCACGTGAGCGAAATCGACAAGCTGCTTGCCGTCAAGGAAGCTGAGCTGATGGCTGTTTGACCTTCCCGAAAAACCTTGCTGGGAAGGCAGACATGGCGCGTTCACGAAGCTCTACGGAAGACATCCCGCAAACCGGTAAGATTCCCCGGCATATCGCCCTGATCATGGACGGTAATGGCCGTTGGGCACGCAAACGGCTGCTGCCCCGCATCGCCGGCCACCGGCGCGGCAGCGAAGCGGTGCGCACGCTGGTGGAAAGCGCCACGCGCCTGGGCGTGGAATACGTCACCCTGTTTGCCTTCAGCAGCGAAAACTGGCGGCGCCCCGCCGACGAAGTGTCCATGCTGATGCAGTTGTTCATCAGCAATCTGGAAAACGAAATATCCCGCCTGCACCGTGCCAACATCCGGGTGCGCATCATCGGTGACCTGACCCGGCTGGGTCCTCGCCTGGCAACGCTGATTGCCGAGGCGCATGCGCTGACTTGCAACAACAGCCGGCTGACCCTCACCGTTGCCGTCAATTACGGCGGGCGCTGGGATATCCTGCAGGCCATGAACGCCCTGCTGCGCACCCACCCCGACAAGGCTGGGGGCGACGTCACCGAAGCAGACCTGACCCCATTCCTGTCCATGGGCGACACTCCCGAGCCCGACCTGTTCATTCGTACCGGCGGAGAGCAGCGCATCAGCAACTTCCTGCTCTGGCAACTGGCCTATACCGAGCTGTACTTCACCGAAACCCTCTGGCCCGACTTTGATGCGGAAAGCCTCAACGAGGCCATCCGCTCCTACCAGCAGCGCGAACGCCGTTTTGGGCGAACCAGCGAACAATGTTGCGCGCCAGACTCCTGACGGCATCGGTGCTGTTAGTCCTGCTGGCGCTGCTGCTGTTCAGGGCGCCGGCGTCCGTCTGGCAAGGGGCTGTTCTGGTGGCGGGCCTCGTGGCCAGCTGGGAATGGGCAGGGCTGGCGCGCTTTCCTGGTGCCTCCCGACTGTTCTATGTCCTGCTCACGGGCGCCCTGGCGGGCGGCTTGTCCTGGGCCACGGCCCAGGAATCGGTCGTATGGCTCAAAGTGCTCTATGTCCTCTCGACCCTGTTCTGGATCCTGCTGGTCCCCCTCTGGTTGGCGCGACAATGGCGGGTAGAGAGCCCTGCCATGCTGGCGTTGACGGGGTGGTTGGTGATCCTGCCGACAGGCTTTGCCCTGGTGGGCCTGCGTATGGCAGGCCCCTGGACGCTCTTGATGTTCATGGCGGTGGTCTGGCTGTCGGATACGGCAGCCTATTTTGCTGGACGTGCACTGGGGCGACGCAAGCTTGCTCCGGCCATCAGCCCCGGAAAAACCTGGGAAGGCGTTGCGGGGGCCGTGTTTGCCGTGCTGCTGTACGCCGTGGTGTTGGGGCAGTGGGCGGGCGGGCTTGAGGACAGTGCCGCGGGCCAGATCATTCGGGCACTCTCAACCGGCTGGGTACCCTTGTTGCTGCTCTTGACGGCATTGGGCATCGAGGGCGACCTGTTTGAATCCTGGATCAAGCGCTGCGCTGGCGTGAAGGACAGCGGCACCCTGCTGCCCGGCCATGGCGGCATTCTGGATCGCATCGACGCCCTGACGGCCACCTTGCCGCTGGTGGCGTTGCTGCTGCTGGAGCGGTCATGATGGCACGACAGCTGCTGACCCTGCTGGGTGCCACCGGCACCATTGGCTGCAACACCCTCGAAGTGGTGGCCCTGCATCCTGAACGCTATGGTGTATTCGCACTGACGGCGCATCGCAACGTGGAGAAGCTGGCGCAACAATGCCGGCGATTTGCGCCACGGGTTGCGGTGGTGGATCACGCGGCGGACGCCGAACGCCTGCGCCTGTTGCTGGCGGTTCCCGGGGCGCCACTGGAAACCGAGATTCTGTACGGTCCCGAGGCCTTGTGCCAGGTGGCTGCTGCGCCCGAAGCGGACATCGTCATGGCGGCCATCGTCGGCGCCGCGGGCCTTGCCCCCACCCTGGCGGCAGCGCGCGCGGGCAAGCGCATCCTACTGGCCAACAAGGAAGCCCTGGTGATGTCCGGAGCGCTCCTGATGGATGCCGTGCGTGCAAGCGGTGCAGCCCTGTTGCCGGTGGACAGCGAACATAATGCGGTATTCCAGTCGTTGCCCCATCACCATTCCCGGCAACTGGCCGTTGCCGGCGTCAGCCGCATTACCCTCACCGCTTCGGGGGGGCCGTTTCTGCACCGCGCCCTCTCCGATCTGGCCCGGGTCACCCCCGAAGAGGCGTGCAAGCACCCCAACTGGGTGATGGGACGCAAGATTTCAGTGGACTCGGCCACCATGATGAACAAGGGGCTCGAGCTGATCGAGGCGTGCTGGTTGTTTGAAGCGCAACCCGAACAGGTGGACATCGTCATCCATCCGGAAAGCATCATCCATTCCATGGTGGCTTATGTGGACGGGTCGGTGATTGCACAGTTGGGTTGCCCCGACATGCGCACGCCCATCGCTTACGCACTGGCCTTTCCCGAGCGGATTGCCTCCGGGGTTGCTGCACTGGATCTGACCGCTGTGGGCGCGCTGCATTTCCAGGCCCTCGACCTGCAGCGCTTTCCGGCCGTCTCCCTGGCCTACCGCGCCATCCGCACCGGGGGCACTGCGCCAGCAATTTTAAATGCCGCCAATGAAGTGGCCGTGGCCGCATTTCTGGAGGGGCAGATGCGTTTTGACCAGATTCCAGGGCTGATTGCCAGGGTCATGGATGCGCTGTCCCCCGAGCCGGGTGACACGCTGGCCGGGGTGCTGGAGGCCGATGCCCGTAGTCGCGCCTGTGCCGCCGCACTGATCCGGGAGCAGGCCCTGTCATGACCCTCTTCGGCAACAGCGTGCAAACGGTGCTGGCCTTTCTGGGAGCGCTGCTGCTGCTCATCCTGGTGCACGAATGGGGGCACTTCTGGGTGGCGCGTCGGGCAGGGGTCAAGGTGCTGCGCTTTTCCATCGGTTTTGGCAAACCACTGTGGCTGGCCCGGCGCGGGCCGGACCAGACCGAATGGGTGATTGGGGCCCTCCCACTGGGTGGCTATGTGCGCATGCTCGACGAGCGCGAGGGGTTCGTAGCTCCAGAAGAGCTGTCGCGCGCTTTCAACCGCCAGTCCCTGGCGTGGCGGTTTGCCATCGTCATCGCCGGGCCGCTTGCCAATTTCATTCTGGCTTTCGTGATTTACTGGGGACTTTATCTTTACGGCGTGCCCGGGCTCGTGCCCTATGTGGATGGGCCGCCGCCCGGCACCCTGGCGGCCAGCGCCGGCTTTCAGGCGGGTGAGCAGATTGTCCGGGTAAACCGCAACCCCGTGGCGACCTGGAATGAAGTGCAGTTGCTGCTGATCGACCAGGCCCTGGAGCGTGGTCGCCTTGAGATCGAAACCCGCGACAGCGCCGGGCACATTGCCGTGCGCGGGCTTGACCTGTCCGGGCTGCAGGCAGAACAGCGGGACGCCGACCTGCTCGACCAGATTGGCCTCAAGCCCTGGGATTTCCCCATCCCCCCCGAGGCCGGCCGGGTACTTGCCGATGGCCCTGCCGGAAAGGCCGGCTTGCAGGCAGGTGACCGCATCCTGGACGTTAACGGCGCGCCGTTGCCCTCCTGGCAGGCGCTGGTGAAGATCATTCGCGCCAGCGCTGGCCGCACCCTCACCCTGACCCTCGAGCGACAGGGGGTCACCCAGGTCATTACCCTCACGCCCCAGGCCGAACCCGGCGAGCAGGGTGCGCTGGTGGGCAAGATCGGCGTGTCGCCCCGGCTTTCGCCAGAGATCAATGCGCGCTTCTGGCGCACGGTGCGCGAAGGGCCGGTGACGGCATTGCAGCACGCCGCCAGCAAGACCTGGGAAGTGATCCGGCTGACGTTCAAGACCTTTGGCGCCATGGTGGTGGGTCAGGCCTCCTGGAAAAATGTGGGAGGCCCCATCCAGATTGCCGACTACGCCGGACAGTCAGCGCGCATGGGGGCCATCCCCTACCTTACCTTCATTGCGTTGATCAGCATCAGCCTCGGTGCGCTCAATCTGTTGCCAGTACCCTTATTGGACGGAGGTCATTTGATGTATTATGTTGTCGAATTGATCAAGGGAAGTCCCGTTTCCGATCGTTCGCTGGCGTTGACGCAACGGGTAGGTTTGATGCTTCTGACCGCCCTGATGGGATTTGCACTTTATAACGATATTCAACGTCTGCTAACCAACTGATCGGGTCCATGACAATTCGCACGTTTCTTGCC
>JAJZHC010000203.1 GCA_021804705.1 Pseudomonadota bacterium | reverse complement strand
CAAGATCAAGGCGGTCATCCCGGGAGGCTCGTCCATGCCGGTATTGCCCGGCGAGATCATGATGCAGACCGACATGGATTACGATGCCATCGCCAAGGCCGGCTCCATGCTGGGCTCGGGTGCCGTCATCGTGATGGATGAAACCGTGTGCATGGTGCGTGCGCTCGAGCGCCTGTCGTATTTCTATCACGAAGAATCCTGCGGACAATGCACCCCCTGTCGCGAAGGCACGGGCTGGCTCTATCGCATTATCCATCGCATTGAGCATGGCAAGGGTCGGGCCGAAGACCTCGACCTCCTGCTGTCCCTGAGCGACAACATCCAGGGTCGTACCATCTGCGCCCTGGGGGATGCCGCCGCAATGCCCGTGCGCAGTTTCGTCAATCATTTCCGTTCGGAGTTCGAACACCACGTCACCCACAAGCGGTGTCTGGTGGGCGTGCCCCAACGCCAGGAAAAGGTAGCGTAAGCAATGGCACTGCTGAATATCGAAATTGACGGGCAATCCACCCAGGTGGAAAGCGGGCGCACCGTGATGGATGCGGCCAAGAAGCTGGGCATCAAGATTCCCCACTTCTGTTATCACCGCAAGCTTTCCATCGCAGCCAACTGCCGCATGTGCCTCGTGCAGGTGGAAAAGGCGCCCAAGCCGCTGCCAGCCTGCGCCACGCCCGTCACGGAAGGCATGAAGGTACAAACCCATTCCGAGTTCGCCATCAAGGCCCAGAAGGCCGTGATGGAGTTTCTGCTGATCAACCATCCGCTCGATTGCCCCATCTGCGATCAGGGTGGCGAATGCAAGCTGCAGGACCTCAGCGTGGGCTATGGCGGGGTTGCGTCGCGCTATCGCGAAGAAAAGCGCGTGGTCTCCAACAAAGACCTGGGCTCACTCATTGCCACCGACATGACGCGTTGCATCCTGTGTACGCGCTGCGTGCGTTATGGGCAGGAAATTGCCGGCATCATGGAACTGGGTGTGGGCGGACGGGGCGAGCATTCCGAAATTCTGGCGTTCATGGACCTCACGGTGGATTCCGAAGTGTCTGGCAACGCCATCGACCTGTGCCCCGTGGGCGCGCTCACCAGCAAGCCTTTCCGCTACAGTGCGCGTTCCTGGGAACTCTCCCGCTACCCTTCGGTCAGTCCGCACGATGGGCTGGGCACCAACGTGGTGGTACAGGTCAAACAGAATACCCGGGTGGCCCGGGTTCTGCCCCGCGCCAACGACGACATCAACGAATGCTGGCTCTCCGACCGCGACCGCTTCTCCTATGAGGCGCTGCACAGCGACGATCGCCTGACACGGCCCATGGTCAAGCAGGATGGCCAGTGGGTGGAAACGGATTGGGCCGAGGCCTTGCAGGTGGTGGTGGACGCCTTCACCAAGGTGGGCGATACCCATGGCAGGGAAGCGCTGGGTGCGCTGGTCAGCCCCCACCAAACCCTGGAAGAACTTTATCTGGCCCAGAAACTGATGCGCGAACTGGGCTCGCACAACATTGACCACCGCACGCGCCAGACGGATTTTGCCCTCGACGCCGTGCAGCGGGGCACCCCATGGTTGGGCATGCCCGTGGCCCGTTGCAGCGAACTCAAATCCTGCCTCGTGGTGGGCAGCGCCCTGCGCCAGGAACAGCCGTTGCTGGCCGTGCGACTACGCCGTGCGGCCGCCCAGGGTGCCAGGGTCAACCTCATCAATCCGTTCGTGGACAACCTCGCCATGCCGGTGGCCCAGCAATTGACCGGTACGCCCAGCGAGATGCCGGGGCTGCTGGCCCAGGTGCTGCAGGCCGTAGCCGCACGCCAGGGACAGGCTGTGGCCAGCGCGCTCCAGTCGATGGTGGGTGGCGCGCCCTCTGCCACGGCCGAGCGCATTGCCGAGAGCCTCTTGAGCGACCCCGCGCGGGCTGTCTTCCTGGGCCACCTCGCGCAGCACCACCCGGCCTACGGCACGCTCTACGCGCTGGCCGCAGAACTGGCACGCCTGCTCGATTGCCCCCTGGGCGTGCTGGGTGAAGCGGCCAACAGCGTGGGGGCCACCCTCGCCGGGGCCGTGCCGCATCGCGGCGCACTGGGAACGCACTCGGCTGGTGGGCTCGATGCCCAGGCCATGCTGCGCAATCCCCGCAAGGCGTATCTCGTGATGGGGCTGGAACCCGAACTGGACTGTGCCGATCCGGCCCAGGCCATGGCTGCCCTCAAGGCGGCTGATTTCGTCGTGGCCCTCAGCGCATTCAAGGGGCAGACCCCGGAATGGGCCACGGTCATCCTGCCCATCGCCCCCTTTACCGAAACCGCCGGCACCTTCATCAGCATGGAAGGACGGGTTCAATCCTTCAACGGCGTGGTGGCCCCGAAGGGCGAGGCGCGTCCGGCCTGGAAGGTGTTGCGCGTCCTGGGCAACCTGTTCGAGCGCTCCGGTTTCGATTACGAGTCGGTGGAAGACGTGCGCATCGAAATGTCACCGGACCTCGCCCTCGTGGCCAGCCAGTGCTGCGACAACGGATTGAGCGGCATGCCCCAGCTCAAGGTGCGGGCCTCACTTGGCACCATCGAGCGTGTCGGCGAGGTGCCCCTGTACCACGCCGATCCGCTGGTGCGTCGTTCGCCCTCATTGCAGGCCACGCGCCTTGCGTCCACCCTGCAGG
>JAJZHC010000202.1 GCA_021804705.1 Pseudomonadota bacterium | reverse complement strand
GCACGTTGCTGATGACCGCAGCCACTTCCAGCGGCAGCCCCGCCGCCAGGATAGCCGCCATGTTGGAGCCCCGCCCCGATATGAGGATGACGATGCGCGCGCGCATGGGCCCTCAAACCACCCGCGTGGGGGCCTCATCGGCCGTGCGCGGCACGATGCTGCCGATGGCCCAGGCCTCGAGGCCCTCCTTCCTGAGGAAAGCCAGTGCTGCTGCCTTATCCTGCGCATCCACCACGAGGGTAAACCCCACGCCGCAATTGAAGACCCGGTGCATTTCCTCGTCGGCCACGCCACCGGCCTGCTGCAGCCAGGAAAACACGGAGGGCATGGGCCAGGCATCGCGCTGTAATACTGCCGCGAGATGTTGGGGCAGGACGCGCGGCAGGTTGTCCACCAGGCCGCCGCCCGTGATATGCGCCATACCCTTGAGGGTGACCTGCTGCATCAGGGCCAGGATGGGCTTGACGTAGATGCGCGTGGGCTCCATCAGGAGGTCCGCCAGGGTCTTGCCGGGAACGGACCCGCCGGGCAGGGCTGCGTCAAGCTCGGCGCCGGAACGCTCGATGATTTTGCGAATCAGGGAAAAGCCATTGGAGTGGGGCCCGCTGGAGGCGATGCCGATGACCGCGTCACCCGCCGCGATGGTGCGGCCGTTGATGAGGCGCGATTTCTCGGCCACGCCTACGGCAAAACCCGCAAGGTCGTATTCCCCATCCGGATACATGTCGGGCATTTCTGCGGTCTCACCACCGATGAGGGCGCACCCGGCCTGCTCGCAACCCAGCGCGATGCCCTGGATGACGGTGGCCGCGGTGGCCACGTCGAGGTGCCCGCAGGCAAAATAATCCAGGAAAAACAGCGGTTCGGCACCCTGCACCAGAATGTCGTTAACGCTCATGGCCACAAGGTCGATGCCCACCGTGGCGTGACGCTCAAGCTCGAATGCGAGGCGCAGCTTGGTGCCCACTCCGTCAGTGCCAGACACCAGTACCGGTTCGTGAAAGCGCTTGCCAATCTCCACCAGGGCCGCAAAGCCGCCGATGCCGCTCAATACTTCCGGACGCAGGGTACGTTTGGCGAAGGGTTTGATGCGCTCCACCAGCGCGTCGCCGGCATCGATATCGACCCCGGCATCCCGATAAGACAGCCCCCCTTGAGGCACGGATTGGTTTGACACGAAAAGTCTCCAGAACGATCGCACCAGCATTCGGGGTGCGACCTGCTAAAATGTGTGATCGGGTGTAATGATGCCCTACAGGCCCCAAATTCTATCGCAAATGACCACAACTCGCCCTGCTTCCCGCATCAACCTCTGGATGATGGCCCTGGCCGCCCTGGGAATCTGGCTGGTGTACGCGCTGTCCACCATCCTGATGCCCTTCGTCCTGGCTGCCCTGCTGGCCTACGTATGCCATCCCCTGGCCCGCCGCCTGACGCGCCCCTGGTTTCCCCCGGTACTGGCCGCCGTGCTGGTGCTGCTGCTCTTGACCGGCGTCGGCGCCGCCTTTGGCGTGCTGATCCTGCCCATGCTCTACTACGAACTCAATCAGGTCCTGGCCAAACTGCCCGCCACCCTCAACGGCCTGCGCGACCTCTCCACACCGTTTCTGCAGCAGACACTGGGCATCGACCTGCACACCAACCTCGACCAGTTGCGCGACATGCTGCAGCAAAACATCGGCACCACCGAGGCCGCCCTGCAGAAAGTACTGCGTTCGGCGGGCGAAGGCGGCGCCTGGATATTGAGCGTGGTCGTAACGCTGCTGCTGGTGCCCGTGGTGCTGTTCTACCTGCTCAAGGACTGGAGCCGGCTGCTCAGCCTCACTCTCGGTGCCGTGCCCCCCCGCTATCGCACCCAGGTGGAAGGCTTTGCCCGGGAGATCGATGCGGTGCTGGGCCAGTTTTTGCGCGGGCAAATGGTGGTGATGGCCATCATGGCCACCTTCTACGCCGCGGGCCTGCACCTGGTGGGCTTGAACTCGGGCGTGGCCATTGGCATCACCACCGGCATCCTGGTGTTCATCCCCTACGTGGGCGTGTTTACCGGCCTCGTCCTGGCGCTGCTGGCGGCCACTGTCCAGGGTACGGACATGCTGTTGCCGGTACTGGGCGTGTTTGCCGTGGGCCACATGCTGGAAGGTTCGCTCGTCACGCCGCGTTTCGTGGGCGAGCGTATCGGGTTGCATCCGGTGATGGTGATTTTTGCCCTGCTGGCCTTTGGCAAGCTGCTCGGTTTCTTTGGTGTCGTCATTGCCCTGCCCGCCTCGGCCGTGCTGCGCGTGACACTCTCCCGCCTGGATCGCGCCTTCCTGCAGGACGACGAGCCCGCCTGATGCGTCAGCTGATTCTCGACATCGCCCCGGGTGAGCCGCCGCGTCTGGAAGATTTTGTGGTGGGACGCAACGCCGAGGTTCTGGATACCCTGCAGCAATGGGTGCGTGGGGCGTGCCCCGAGCGCTTCGTGTACCTGTGGGGCGAACCGGGTGCGGGCAAATCCCATCTGCTGCAGGCACTCTGCCCCGGGCGTTACGTGGCCTGCACCCCGGACACCCGCTTTCTGCCCGACCCCGACCCGCTACTGCTGGTGGACGACGTGGCGCGCCTTTCCTCCGAGGGGGCCGTGACCCTGTTCCATCGCTACAACGAGCGG
>JAJZHC010000033.1 GCA_021804705.1 Pseudomonadota bacterium | reverse complement strand
CCAGCACCAGCACCGAGAGCACCTTCAGCGCACCATGCGTGGCCCGCGTGCCTTCCCCGACCCAGCCCATGGACGTGCTGACCACGAGACTGGTGCCCCATAATCCCAGCCCCAACAGCAGTGGTCCCACCAGAATCACTACGGCGTAAATCAGCAAACGCGAAGGCCAGGGACGCTTGGGGGCCGTGCCCCATATGGCATTGAAAGTATGGTCCACGGTAATCACCAGTGAAAATACCGTGACCATCAAGACCGCAAGACCCGCATAGGTCAGTTGCGAGGCGTGATTGGAAAACTGGTTCATGTACACGCCGATGATGCGACTGGCTGAATCAGGCAGCATGTTGGCCAGCAGGAAGTTACGCACCGCCTGGCTGACTTTCACGAATTCAGGAAACAGCGAAAACAGGCTGATGCTGATGGTCACGAGCGGCACCAGGGCAAACAGCGTGGTGGTGGTGAGACTGGAGGCCGATTGCATGCACCGATCCCGCTGAAACTTGTGAGTCACATACCACAAAAAACCCAACAGGTTTTTCAACGGGGTCATGGCCACCTACACCTGTGGACTGACCCGTTCGATGCGTGCATCCAGCTTGTTGAGCGCGCTCAAGTAAGCCTTAGCAGAAGCCACAACGATGTCGGTGTCGGCACCCAGCCCATTGACGATGCGCCCGCCACGTGACAGTCGTACCGTCACCTCACCCTGCGATTCCGTGCCGCTGGTGATGTTGTTGACGGAGAACAGCTGCAGCTCGGCACCGCTCTGGACCACCGCTTCGATGGCCTTGAACGTGGCATCCACCGGACCGCTGCCGCTGGATTGCGTTTGCTGCTCCAGACCACCCAGGGAAATCACGAGGCGCGCCTGGGGCGGCTCGCCCGTCTCACTATGGGCCATCAGGGACACCAGCGCGTAGTGTTCGTTCTGGGGCTCGGTCAATTCCTCGCTGACGATGGCATGGATGTCCTCATCGAAAATCTCATGTTTCTTGTCGGCCAGCTCCTTGAAGCGCTGGAAGGCCGCATTGACGGCCACTTCGGAATCCAGTTCGATGCCCAACTCGGCAAGCCGAGCCTTGAAGGCTGAACGCCCCGAATGTTTGCCCAACACCAACTTGTTGGCGTTCCAGCCCACGTCTTCGGCGCGCATGATCTCGTAAGTTTCACGGTGCTTGAGCACGCCGTCCTGATGGATGCCCGATTCGTGGGCAAAGGCGTTGGCGCCCACCACAGCCTTGTTGGGCTGCACGGGAAAGCCGGTGATGGTGGAGACCAGGCGGCTGGCAGCAACGATCTGGGTGGTGTCGATGCGCGTATCCAGGTTGAACACGTCGCGCCGTGTCTTCAACGCCATCACGATCTCTTCCAGCGCCGCATTGCCCGCGCGCTCGCCCAGGCCGTTGATGGTGCACTCCACCTGGCGCGCGCCGGCCAGGACAGCCGCCAGCGAGTTGGAAACGGCCAGGCCGAGGTCGTTATGGCAGTGGACCGAAAAAATGGCCTGGTCCGAATTGGGAACGCGACGAATCAGGCTTTCGATCAGGGCCCCATACTGAAAGGGGATGGCATAACCCACCGTGTCGGGAATATTGATGGTGCGCGCTCCTGCCTTGATGACCGCCTCGATGACCCGGCACATGAAATCGGGATCCGATCTCACGGCATCTTCGCAGGAAAATTCCACATCGTCGGTGTAAGCACGCGCCAGCGTCACGGCCTTGACCGCGGCATCCAGCACCTGCTCGGGCGTCATGCGCAGCTTTTTTTCCATGTGGATGGGCGAGGTGGCGATGAACGTATGGATGCGCCCCGAGGCAGCCGGGGCGATGGCCTCCCCGGTGCGCCGGATGTCATTTTCCTGGGCGCGCGCCAGGCCACACACAGTGCTGTCCTTGATGACGGAGGCCACGGCCTTGACCGACTCGAAGTCTCCGGGGCTTGCCGCAGGAAAACCCGCTTCGATCACATCCACACGCAGGCGCTCCAGCTGGCGGCCAATGCGTACTTTCTCTTCACGCGTCATGGAGGCGCCAGGGCTTTGCTCGCCATCGCGCATGGTGGTGTCAAAAATGATCAGTTGGTCGGTCATGATCTACTCCGTAAACCTGATTCCAAATCAGTGAATTCCCAGAGAGCGCCTGGGAAACGAGTCATACACAAAATGTGGGCGGGTAAATTTAGCGCGCGAGGCGCAGTAGCAGGGCCGACAGGCCATGCAAAAGAAATGATGCAACACTGCAGGAAACGCAAACCATGCGCTGAACTATAATGGGTTTTTAGGCCACAGGCAAGGCTGTGCCATGGACCTTTCCTTCCTGAATCCCAAGCTTCCCCTGGATGCGCTGAAGCCCCCCCTATCTGCTGACAAGGCCTTGCGCATCGTGGTGGGCCATTGCCTGGAATCCATCGTCTTGAATGCCGGCAAACTGGCTTCGGGCGACTTTGGAGACGAACAGGTCCATCAACTCCGCGTGGGCTTGCGGCGCCTGCGCTCGGCATTGCACCTTTTCGAGGGATGGGCGGCGTTACCCGAACCCGCTGTCATGGTCCCGCTCAACCGCCTGTTTCGCCATCTGGGCGTGATACGCGATCAAACGGTGTTGCGCGCCTTGCTGCGCAGCCTGCTGCGCGAAGCCGGGGCCCCCCGGCTAACCTTGCCCGCCCCCAAGGCCACCCCAGACCCCGCTCTGCGGGTGCGCAGCCCCGAGGTACAGGGGGCCTTGCTGCAGCTCATTTCGTTTGTCTCGAAGGGGGCCCCGCTGGCGCATCCCCCCCAAGGAAACGCCCTGGACGTGTGGATGGACAAACGCCTGGCACGCTGGCACCGACACATCCAGCGCGAGGGTAGTCGTTTTGCACATCTTTCCGAATCCCGGCGGCACGCGCTGCGCAAACGCGTCAAAACCCTGCGATACGGGGTGGAATTTGTGAGTGTCCTGTTTCCGCCCCGAGAAGTGTCCCGCTATCTCAAGCAACTCCACAAACTCCAGGATGGCCTGGGCCGGTACGTGGACCTCTCGCTCACCCTGAATTGGCTGGAACAGGCCTTGCCCGCTGCGCCAGCCACAACCCTGGCCACGACCTGGCTGGACATCCGGCGCGAACGGCAAGGGGAGGTTTGTGCGGAAATGCTGGCCAGATTCAAAAAAAAGGCCCCCTTAAGATTATCTTAAGATTCGTTTGGTCAAATGACACTCAGACGCTCGGCGCCATCCCCCGGTGCCAGTGATCTCCCCCCTTCAGGTGACCTCCCCCGGTCACCTTTTTTTTGCCCGTCATTCGGGAACGAGACTACTTAAGCTTCCTTTAAGGATCTGCCATTAAGGTTTAGCCCACAAGAAAGACTAAGGGAGAATCCGTAGTGCAATCCATCAGTTATCACCGGGAAAAAATCCACGACCCGGTACTGCGCCTCATCCATGCCTGGAATGCCTTCGCCCTGCTCATGCTCATGGTCACTGCCTGGACATCAAACCTGTTCGAGCCGGGTGCCCAGGTGCAGGGCCTGTACTTCGTATCGCTCCACCTGGGGGCCGACCAGGACGATTTTTCTGAATCCAAAGTCAGAATTCCGCGTTAACATGGCGGACATGCGTACCCTACTGGTTGAAGATGATCCTCTCCTGGGCGATGGCATTCGAGCCGGCCTCAAACAAGCCGGCTATGCCGTAGACTGGGTGCAGGATGGCAGCACTGCTAAACTGTCCCTGGAATCGGGCGACTATTCGCTCATGGTGCTGGATCTGGGCCTTCCCAAACTTTCGGGCATGGCCATCCTCAACTGGCTGCGCGGCAGCGGCAGAACTTTGCCGGTTTTGGTGCTGACCGCCCGAGATACCGTGGCTGACCGCGTTGCCGGGCTTGATGCCGGCGCAGACGATTACCTCATCAAACCCTTCGACCTGGACGAACTCATCGCCCGCCTGCGGGCCCTGTCCCGGCGCAGCGGCGGTCTGGCTTCTCCCCTGCTGATGCACGGCGAAATCGAGCTCGACCCCGCTGCACGGCAGGTCCGCAAAAATGGCCAGGCGGTGGAACTCTCGGCCCGGGAATTCACCCTCCTGCACGAACTCATGCTGCATGCCGGCAGGGTGCAGTCCCGCGAACAGCTGGAAGAACGCCTGTACGGCTGGGGTGAGGAAGTGGAAAGTAATTCCGTGGAAGTGCATGTGCATCATTTGCGCAAAAAACTGGGCAGTGACCTGATCCGTACCCTGCGCGGCGTGGGATACGTCATCGACAAATGATCAACTCCCTGCGCCTGCGCCTTGTATTGCTTCTTTTTCTGGCGGGCGGCATCACGCTGGGCGCTGCCGTCTTTTTCACCCACAATGCGGCGCGTCAGGAACTCGATGCCCTCTTCGACGCGCAGCTTGCCGAATCGGCCCACGTACTGCTGGGCACGGCGCGTCGCGAGATTGCAGAACGCATCGAACATGGCTCGGACGAGATGCCCGTGGCACACGAATATGAACAGATACTTGTGTACCAGATCTGGGATGCCCATGGACTGATCGTACGTTCAGCCGCAGCGCCAGAGTCCACGCTAGGTGACGGAATCCCCGGTTATACGCAGGCCAAGATTGGCGGAAAACCCTGGCGCGTCCTGACCCGTTGGGATACGCAACACGAATTCATGATCGTCATCGCCGAACCCCTGGCCGGAAGAGAACGCCTGGCCCGTCTGATCGCCCTCAAAATGCTGTTTCCCACGCTCGCCATCATTCCCATGCTGGCACTTCTGACCTGGCTTGCCGTTGGCACGGGGCTGCGCCCGCTGCGGCAATTGCGCCGCGAAGTGGTGCAGCGCTCAGCCGAGCGACTGGAGCCCCTGGCCCTGAAACAGGTGCCCAGCGAAGTCATGCCGCTCGTCTCCGCCCTGAACGACCTGTTCGAACGTCTCAAGCAATCCATTGAAGCCGAAAAACGCTTCACTGCCGATGCCGCCCACGAACTGCGCACCCCACTGGCGGCGCTGAAAACCCAAGCCCAGGTGGCCCTGCGTGTCGCCGATCCGGCCGATCGTGAAAGCGCCTTGCAGCATGTGCTCACGGGCGTGGATCGGGCCACGCACCTGATTGAACAACTGCTGACCCTGGCGCGGGTCGATCCTGAAATGGCCAGTGCACATTACCAGCCGGTTTCGCTGCGGCAACTGGCCGCTGAGGCTCTGGGCCTGATTGAACCCATGGCCCACCAGAAGCACATCGAACTGGCGCTGGAGGACAGCGACGAGGCCATCATCAACGGCGACGCAGGACCGCTGGCCATCCTGCTGCGCAACCTGCTGGACAATGCAGTGCGCTACACCCCTGCCGGGGGCCAGGTCTCGGTGACCGTCCTGCACCAGAAAAATGAGGGGGTGGTTCTGGAAGTGTGCGATAGCGGCCCGGGCATTCCCGAGGAAGAGCGCGCCCGCACCCTGGAGCGTTTCTATCGCGTCCCCGGCACCGGGGTACAGGGCAGCGGCCTGGGACTTTCCATCGTGCAACGCATCGCGGTGCGCCACAAGGCACAGCTGTTGCTGCATCCAGGCCAGGACGGGGTGGGGCTCTGCGTCAAGGTGGTGTTTCCGGAATACCGTCCCAGCTAGCGTGCCAGCCCCGGGTACAATTTCGCGGCGACCACCAACATCAGCAAAAACACAGCGACCATGATGCCGAAATCCAGAAAAAGTCCATGGGTGCTATGCCCTCCCAGTATCATGGCGCCCCGCAAGGCATCCACCAGATAACTTAACGGATTGAGGCGGGCCACCAGCTTCAGCCAGTCCGGCATCATTTCCAGGGGATAAATCGCATTGCTGGCAAAGAACAGGGGCATGGTCAGCACCTGGCCAATGCCCATGAATCGCTCGCGCGTTTTGACGATGCAGGCAATGATCAGCGAAAAGGTAGAGAAAATGCAGGAACCCAGAATCACGGCCAGCAACACTTCCAGGATGGGGATGATTTCCCAGCGCAGGTGGATGTCCAGTAACCAGGCGACCAGGTACACGATGACGGCCTGCACCAGGCCCCTCAGGCCTGCCGAAAGGGCCTTGCCCAGAACCAGGGCACTGCGGTGCGCTGGTGACACAAGCAATTTCTGGACGATGCCCAGATCGCGTTCCCAGATGACGGCAATGCCATAAAAAATGGCGCTGAACAAAACGCTCTGCGCCAGGATGCCCGGCGTCATGAATGCCAGATAAGTGACATCCCCGGTGGGAATGTCCCGCACGCGACTGAACACCTGGCCAAAAATGACCAGCCAGAGTACCGGCTGAATGGCGCGCGAGAACATCTCGGTAGGATCGCGCGCGATCTTATGAAGCTCTGCCATGCTCACCGCGGCGCTTTCCATCAAAAAACGCATCATGGTCATCACCCCAAACGCTGCATGGTTGTGCGTGCCTGACGAACTTCGCGATAGCTTCCGCTTTCCTGGATAGTGCCCCCGCTGAAGGCTACAAAGACATCGTCCAGCGTGGCCTCTGGCCCCACGCTCGCCTTGAGTTCCAGGGGGCTGCCGGTGACGCCGATCGTGCCCTGATGCAAAATCGCCAGCGTGTCGCACAGCACGTCGGCCTCTTCCATGTCATGGGTGGTTAGCAGGATGGTCATGCCGAAATCCCGACGCAAGGCCTGCAACCGTTCCCAAACTGTCCTGCGCGCCACGGGATCAAGGCCAATGGTGGGCTCATCGAGAAACAGGATCGCCGGATGGTGCAGCATGGCCTGGGCCAGCTCCAGGCGCCGGATCATGCCCCCCGAATAGGTTTTCACAAGCTTGTGGCAGACCTCGGCCAAACCAGAAAAATCCAGCGCTTCCGCGATGCGCGTCTTGCGCTCGGCAGCAGACATGCCATAGAGGCGCGCGGACAGGGTGAGGTTTTCAATTGCGGTCAACGCCCCGTCTGCAGAGAGCATCTGCGGCACATAGCCAATGCGGCGGCGCACTTCCACGGGCGCACGCACGATGTCGAAACCGGCAACCTGCGCCGTGCCAGAACTGGGTTGAAGCAGCGTGGTGAGCATCTTGATAGTCGTACTCTTTCCGGCACCGTTGGGACCCAGCAACCCGTAGATGGATTGTTGTGGGACCGCGAGGTCGATCTGGTTTACTGCCGTAAAACTGCCAAAGCGTCGTGTCAGCGCGCTGGTTTCGATGGCTGCAGTCATCATTGCTCCCAATGGATCAGGCCCAGTTCAATCGGCAAACATGCTTGCGGATGGAATGGCAGAATGCGCACGGTATAGTGGTTGATGGGGCGCCGAGCGGGCACCGAGCCCTCATAGTGATAGGCTCCCAGGGCTCCCAGCAGAGGGTCACCGCGTTTCATGGCGATCCGCTCCACACCCTGCGCTTCCGACAGGGCCTCTGCGTACAGTTCGGGCTGAACATCTGCCGCTTCCAATCCGTCCATGTAGATTTCGGCGACGACATGGTGTTGCGCGTCTGCGGTTTGGCGCGTGACGACGCCCACACGCACTTGCGGCCAATGATGCTGCACCCGGTCCATCCAGTGCCTCAGGTCCTGGGCCAGCAGCGCGTGCCCGGCCGCCCGGTCTCTGTGTCCCGCGGCGGCGGGCAGGTAATACCGTTCGGTATATTCGCGCAGCATGCGGTTGGTGGAAAACTGCCCCGTCAAGCTGGCCATGCTCTCCCGCATGCGCGACAGCCAGGCCTGGGGAATGCCCTGTGGGTCGCGCTGGTAGAAGGCCGGCACCACCTCCTGTTCCAAAAGCCGATACAGGGCTTCAGCTTCAGCCTGGTCCCACGCGGGATCATCATCATGCTCGGCGATGTCACCCAGGGCCCACCCCAGCGACGGGGCCCACGCCTCGGCCCACCAGCCATCCAGCTCAGAAAGATTGAGGCCGCCGTTGACCAGTACCTTCATACCGCTGGTCCCCGAAGCTTCCCAGGGGCGGCGCGGGGTATTGAGCCACAAGTCCACGCCATGAACCAGCTCGGCAGCCACACTCATGTCGTAATCTTCCACAAACACCGCATGGGGGCGCACATTGGGGCGTTCGAGAAATTCAGACCAGGCCCGAATCATGCGCTGACCCTCAAGATCCTGAGGGTGTGCCTTGCCGGCGATGACGAGCTGCACCGGATGATGCGCATCGGTCAACAGGCGCTCCAGGCGCTCAGGCTGTTCCAGCAAGAGGTTGGGCCGCTTGTAAGAAGCAAAGCGGCGCGCAAAACCCAGCGTGAGCGCGTCAGGGTCGAGCATCTCACGCTGTTGCAGCCCCGCATCGGGTGGCATGCCGCGCGCGGCCGCCTGACGTCCATAGCGCCGACGCATCCATGCCACCAGGCGATGCCGGGCATTGCAGCGCAAGGACCAAAGCCCTTCTGCGGGAGCCCGCCTGAAATCCTCTTCGAGATTGGCAAGGTCCCCGCGCCAGCGCATCTCGCCACAGATGTCAGACCAGAACCGGTCGGCCGCACGCGAGTTCCATGTGGGCACATGCACGCCATTGGTGACATGGCCCACCGGCACTTCGACCGTAGGCCATTGGGGAAAGAGCGGCGAAAAAATCTTGCGGCTGACCTGTCCGTGCAAACGGCTCACCCCATTGACCGCAGCGCTGCCGCGCACGGCAAGCCACGCCATGTTGAACGGCTCTTCTGCATCCAGGGGATTGATGCGCCCCAAGGCCAGCAACTGTTGCAGGTCGATACCCAGATCGCCGGCGTAACTGCCCAGATACTGGGCCACCAATTGTGGCGAAAAACAATCAAAACCAGCCGCCACGGGCGTGTGGGTAGTAAACAGATTGCCCACGCGCGTGGCCCACAGGGCCGTGGCAAAATCCACGCCCTGGTCGGCAACGAAATGTCGCGCGCGCTCCAGCACGGCAAACGCCGCATGACCTTCGTTGAGGTGACACACTTCAAAATGGAACCCCAGCTCGCGCAGCAGACGAAAGCCGCCAATGCCCAGCACCATCTCCTGCTGGATTCGCAGTTCGGGGCCACCGCCATAGAGTTCGGAGGTGATGCCCCGGTCGCGCGGATCATTGAGCGGGTCGTTGCTGTCGAGCAGGTAGAGCATGACACGCCCTACCCGCACCTGCCAGACGCGCAATACCAGCGATCGTCCGGGCATGTCCAGGACGATGCGCAACCATTCGTTGTCGGCATTGAGTGCCGGCATTACCGGCAGCCACAGTGGATCATTAAAGGGAAAAAATGCCAGCTGCTCGCCTTGGGCATCGAGACTTTGGCGAAAATACCCCTGTTGGTAGAGCAAACCAATGCCGACCAGGGGCAACCCCATGTCGCTTGCCGTTTTGATGTAGTCGCCGGCGAGAATGCCCAGCCCCCCTGAATAAATCGGCAAGGACCCGGACAGGCCAAATTCCATGCTGAAATAGGCCACTCCATTCAGCCTGGCTTCTCCGTGGGTTTGGGCCAGCCAGGTAGAAGCCTCAAGATAGGCGCGCCGTTCTTCCACGACGCGTTGCAGTTGTACGATGAATTCCGGATTGGCAGTGAGCGCCTCGAGGCGTGCGCGGGAAACCGTACTCAGAATCAGCAGGGGGTTACCGGTAGCTTCCCATAGCGGCAGATCCATCATGCGCCACAGTTCTTTGGCAGCCGTGCTCCAGTTGGCACGCAAATCCAGGGAAAGCTCCACAAGCGGTTGCAGCGCTGCGGGCAATTCCCTGGGAATGAAGTGCTGGAGTGCCATAAATCCGGTGTTTCGTTACTCCAGATCAAGCATGAAGATCAAGGATAATCCTGGCGCGTTGGGCGAACCATGATGTCACTGATGTGCACATGAGGCGGTTGCGACACAATGACGTGAATCGCGTTGGCAATATCCTCCCCATGCAGCAAGGGGCCGAACTTTTCGTTGAAAGTCTGCACGGTGCTGTCGCTGTAGCCTGCGGCATCCTGAAACCCACTAACCACGATTCCAGGCTCCACCAGCGAGACGCGCACCCCTTTGGGCCCTACTTCGCGACGCAACCCTTCAGCCAGTGAATGCACCGCAAACTTGGTGGCGCCGTAAACCGCACTGTAGGGCGAGATGTGTCGCCCCACGACCGAGCCAATGATGACGATATCCGCAGCCCGTTTGGGGTAGCGGGATTGTTGAGCTTCCACCATTCTACCAGCGGCTTTCTGTAAAAGGGCAAGGGTTCCCGTTACGTTCAGCTTGAGAATCTCCTCGAACTTCGTCAGGTCGGCATCCTTCACCGACCCCCCCAGGCCACGTCCTGCATTGGCCACCACCAGATCGACCGGCCCACCAAAGCGTTCCTGTGCCACAGCAAAGAGGTGCTCGTGCAACGCCCCTTCAGAGGCGTCTCCGGCAACGCCGCAAAATGCCGGCCCTAACTCACGTTCCAGAGCCTGCAGTTTTGCTGCGTTTCGAGCGTTGCCCACAACGGAAAACCCGCTGGCCACGAATTTTCTTGCGGTGGCCTCGCCGATCCCCGAGCTTGCTCCGGTGACGATTGCAATGCGCAAAGGAATGTCAGACATGAGCGCTTTCCTTTTCCGATAATGCCGGATAGTCGGTATACCCAACGGCGCGATCCTGCAGGCCGTAGCCATAAAAGGTTTCGGGGTGGTAGGGATTGAGCGGCGCGTCCTGTTGCAGACGTTGGGGCAGATCTGGATTGGCGATGAAATCCTTGCCAAAGGCGATGGCATCCGCCTCTCCAGCTGCCAGCACCTGCTGCGCAGAAGCGCGATTGAAGCCCTCGTTGGCGATGAGCACGCCGCCGAAAAGCTGCTTCAATGCGGGGCTGATGCGATTGTCCCCAAGGGATTCGCGGGTAAAGATGAAGGCAATGCCGCGCTTGCCCAGTTGTTCAGCCACATAACCAAACGTGCCCAGGGGGTCGGAATCGCCCATGGTGTGAGCATCCCCGCGCGGTGCAAGATGCACCCCCACCCGGCCAGCACCCCAAACCGTAATGGCGGCATCGGTCACTTCCAGCAGCAGCCTTGCCCGGTTTTCGACGCTGCCGCCATAGGCGTCAGTGCGCTTGTTGGTGCTGTCCTGCAGGAACTGGTCCAGCAGGTAGCCGTTGGCACCGTGAATTTCA
>JAJZHC010000032.1 GCA_021804705.1 Pseudomonadota bacterium | reverse complement strand
CATTGAGTTGTACGGTACAAGCGCCGCAGGCAGAGATGCCACAACCGTATTTCGTGCCGGGAAGCCCCAGATGGTCCCGCAGAACCCACAGCAGCGGCATTTCGGGTTCCACATCGACCCGCATGATACGGCCATTGATGTTCAACTCCAGCATGGGCGCCCCCTTATCTTCAAAACAGGAATATGACTTCACTCATCATAGTGAGCCCATGGGAAATTGGAAAGGGGGGGCCTCAGGCCAGGACCAGAATCGTCATGCCAGGGTTGCCCTGACTGCCTCCCCTGAGGTCTTTGATGCGTTGTTGGTGGTGTCGGGACAGGCCGTGCAGCGCCTCGCTTCCAGCCTTCAGGGATTCACCCGGAAGATACTCCCTGACCCGGTTTGCCCAGCGGTGATGCAGCAGGCCCTCCCGAAACGCTGCGCGGATCAGCCCGCCTTTGCCGGAAGAACCATAGCCGTGAATCACCTTGACCATTTTGACGCCAGCGTCCTGCGCCAGACGCAACAGTCGATCCAGCCGCTCCAGTGCATCCGCCACCGTGGGCATGTCCGCCTCGAGGTCAATGACGAAAATCTGGTCAGAAAGTTCAGGATGGGGCAGTGGCCCCCCCAGACAGTCGCAAAAGGGGCAACGGTCTTCCAGGGCATCACGCAGATTGCCGCACTCGGGGCACAGCCCCATCAGTTTGCGGACTTCCATGCCTCCAGGAATTCCTGCCAGTGCTGCCCTTCAAGCCCGGCAATCGTATTGCGAATGAAGGCCAGCTCCTCCTGATACTGTGCTGGCGTAAATTGCCCGCGCACCAACTGAAAACGCGTGTAGAGCAGATATGTGTTGAGTACGTCGGTTTCACAGTAGGCGCGAATGCCGGCGATGTCCCCGTTCTGGTAGGACTGCCAGACGGCGCTGCCATCCATGCCCAGCTTTCCGGGAAATCCGATCAGCTTGGCCAGGGCATCAAGCGGCGCATTGGCCCGGTTATTGTAGAGCGCCAGCACATCCATCAAATCCAGATGGCGGGGGTGGTAGCGCGACAGGTAATTGTTCCACTTGAAATCCTTGTCATCCTCGCCGGTGTCCCAGTAACGCGCCGCCGTGATGCCGTGGATGAGCGAACGGTAATGCAGCACCTGGGCGTCGAAGCCCTTGCCATTCCATGACACCAGTTGTGGCGTGTACTTGTCCACCCCGTCGTAAAAGCGCTGAATGATGCTGGCTTCAGAATCTTCGGCCGTGCCCAGCGACCAGACCTTGAAGCCGTCGCGGTTGCGCAGGGCACAGGAAATGGACACCACCCGTTGCAGATAATGCGGCAAGAAATCAGAGCCGGTTTTTTCGCGCCGCTCGGCAAAGGCTTTTGCCGCCACCTCTGCATGCGGTGTTGCAGGGTCGAGGTCGTGCAGCCTGATGAGACCTTCGCAGTCCGGAATGGTCTCGATGTCAAAGACCAATACCGGCATCATGCCGGATAGACGCCCGTGGAAAGATAGCGATCGCCGCGATCACAGGCCACATGCACGATGACGGCATTTTGTACGACCTGGGAGACCTGGAGTGCTGCCCAGCAACCACCACCCGAGGAAACGCCAGCAAAGATGCCCTCTTCCCTGGCGAGGCGTCGCATGATGTCCTCGGCATCCGGCTGGCTGACCTCGATGATCTGATCGACCAGGCGGCGATCGAAGATCTTGGGCATATAGGCTTCGGGCCACTTGCGAATGCCCGGCACGTTTGCCCCTTCTGCGGGATAGACTCCCACGATCTGGACGGCCGGGTTTTGTTCCTTGAGGTAGCGTGCCACCCCCATGATGGTGCCCGTGGTCCCCATGGTGGCCACGAAATGCGTGATCTTTCCTGCCGTATCGCGCCAGATTTCCGGCCCGGTAGTTTCGTAGTGGGCCAGCGGATTATCCGGATTGTTGAACTGGTCCATGATGATGCCCTCGCCTGCATCGCGCATTTTCTCGGCGAGATCTCGTGCCGCCTCCATACCCCCGGCCTGTGGCGTCAAGAGGATCTCGGCTCCCAGGGCGCGCATGGTCTGGCGCCGTTCAACGCTAAGATGCTCCGGCATGATCAATACCAGACGATACCCGCGCAGCGAAGCGGCCAGCGCAAGGCCGATGCCCGTATTGCCGCTGGTGGCCTCGATCAGGGTATCGCCAGGTTTGATGTCGCCGCGCGCCTCGGCGCGCTTGACCATGGAGAGGGCGGGACGATCCTTGACCGACCCAGCCGGATTATTGCCTTCCAGCTTGGCGTAGATCTTGTTGGAGGTGTTGCCGGGCAAACGCCGCAACGGAACAAGTGGCGTATCGCCGATGCATGCTTCAATGGTTTTTATCATGCCCAAAACTTTAGCACAGATCGCCCGTTTCCATCATGGTCAGTGTCGTCCATGCGGTCCCACGCCACTCTGGGCTGCAGCGGCCTGGCCCGCAGAGGGGCCAGCCACGGGCTTGCCGGAAATCGTGATGGAAGGCCCGATGCGGGCGATGGTCTTGGCGCCAAAGCCCTTGACCCGACGCAGGTCCGTCACCGAGCGAAACGGACCATTTTTGGCACGATATGACAGGATGGCACGGGCCTTGACGGGGCCGATGCCCTTGACGGTGCGCAACTGCGCCTCATCGGCACTGTTGATATCCACCACCGCCCAGGCATGCCCCCACAAAGCCAGGCTGACAAGGAAGGCCCAGAGCAGGCGGCGCATGAAGCACCCGATTCCACGACAGGTCGTTTTCAGATCCATGACATTCTCCACATAAAGAAAAAGGGGCCACGAAGGCCCCCTGGAACGTGCCGCGCGAATTCGCTCAACGAATTGTGGTTCCCGTCATCTGGGCCACATAGCGTGCCACGCCTTCGGTGACATCCAGGAAGGGGTGGTCATATCCAGCTTCCAGGAGACTCTTCATGTCCGCTTCAGTGTAGCTTTGGTACTTTCCCTTCAAGGCGTCGGGAAAGGGAATATATTCGATCAATTCCCGGGCACGCATGTCCTGCAGGGTCAGCTCGTCCTCACCCTTCGTGGCACGAATGGCATTGATGGTGGCCACGGCCACGTCGTTGAAGGTACGGCTGCGCCCTGTTCCGAGGTTGAAGATGCCCGAGATTTCGGGGTGATCAAGAAACCACAGGTTGACCCTGACGATGTCTTCCACTGAAATGAAATCACGCCGTTGCTCGCCGTGGGCGTAGCCATCACACCCTTCAAAGAGCCGGATCTTCCCTTTCTCCAGATACTGGTTGAAAAAATGGAAGGCCACGGAGGCCATGCGCTCTTTATGCTGTTCGTGGGGCCCGTACACGTTGAAGTAGCGCAGGCCGACACAGGGCGCGCTCAAACCTGATTCCTGGGCACGCTGCCGGAAATACTGATCAAAGGCGAGCTTGGAGTAGCCGTACACGTTGAGCGGACTTTCACAGGCAGGTTCTTCCCTGAAGGTGGTATTGGACCCGTACACGGAAGCAGACGACGCATAGACCAGGGGAATTTCGTGTTCCTGGCAATAGCGAAACACCTTGCAGGTGTAACGGAAATTGTTGTCCATCATGTAGCGGCCATTGTGTTCCATGGTGTCGGAACAGGCCCCTTGATGCAGTACCGCCGATACTTCATGGTCCAGGGAGTCGGATTCGAGCATTGCCAGAAATTCACGCTTGTCGAGATAATCCGCGATGGTGCAATCCGCCAGATTTTTGAATTTTCCGGCCTTCTCCAGGTTGTCCACTGCCACAACGCTGGTAATGCCACGCCGGTTGAGTTCCTTCACGATGTTGGCGCCGATGAATCCGGCGGCGCCGGTGACGATGGTGACCATGCTGGTTGTTCCTGCCGTATGCTGTTTACAAGGATTGCCGCAATTCTTCACGGCTGACCACTGCCGTGCCCAACTTACCCACCACGATGCCGGCGGCCCGGTTGGCCAGGCGTACGGCATCCTGCATGCCGATGCCAGAGGCCACAGCCACACCCAGAGTGGCAATCACGGTATCTCCCGCACCACTGACATCATAGACCTCCTGGGCATGGGTGGGCTCGTGCGTGACACGACCGGGCTGGTAGAGGGTCATGCCTTCTTCGCTTCGGGTGACAAGCAGGGCGTCGAGGTTAAGCTCGGCACGCAGTTTTTCGGCTTTGGCCGCCAGTTCCGTATCGCTTTTCCAGGAACCCGCCACCTGACGGAATTCCGACTTGTTAGGCGTCAACAGGGTGGCCCCCCGATAACGCCGATAGTCCTCGCCTTTGGGGTCCACCAGTACGGGTTTGCCGGCACGGCGACATTGCTCGATCATGGATTCGATGTGACGCAATCCACCCTTGCCGTAATCGGACAGAATGACGAGGTCCACATTGTCCAGCATGGTGGCAAAGCCACTCAGCTTCGTGAGCAGCACTTCATGGCTGGGCTGGGTTTCGAAATCGATGCGCAGCAGTTGCTGCTGGCGTCCAATGACGCGCAGTTTGACGGTGGTATCGATGGTAGGGTCGCGGTGCAACACGGCCTGTACGCCATCGGTTTTCAACAGATGTTCCAGGCGCCTTCCCGGCTCGTCATCACCACACACCGAGAGCAGGTCGCAGTGCGCTCCCAGCGCTGCCACGCCGCGTGCCACATTGGCGGCGCCCCCGGGACGTTCTTCGGTCTTGCCCACCAGCACGACCGGTACCGGCGCTTCTGGTGAGATCCGGCTCACATCGCCAAACCAGTAACGGTCCAGCATGACATCCCCAACCACCAGAATGCGGGCGGCAGAAAATTGATCCAGCAAAGCAGCGTTCAGCGTCATTAGAGTCTTCCGATACCAAAGTATTCAAGCCCGGCCTGACGTACCTGAAACGGTTCGTACAGGTTGCGGCCATCATAGATGAGCGGATGGCGCAGCGTGGCTTTGATCGCGTCAAAATCCGGACTGCGAAACTCCTTCCATTCGGTCACGATGACCAGCGCATCGGCTTCTGTCAACGCGTCTTCGGGCGAGAGTGCAAAGCGCAGGAAATCCGGGGTGCCATAGAGGTGTCGGGCTTCGTCCATGGCCACCGGATCGTAAGCCGCCACAGTGGCGCCACGCGCGTGCAACCCATCGATCAGCACTCGCGAGGGCGCCTCGCGCATGTCGTCCGTATTGGGCTTGAATGCAAGCCCCCACACGGCAAAATGCCTGCCACTCAGGTTTTCACCGAAACGTTTCACGATCTTCTCCAGCAACACCGACTTCTGGCGCTGATTGACCGCCTCCACCGATTTGAGGATCTTGAGCTCGAGGCCGCTGCCCGCAGCAGTACGCATCAGGGCCTGCACATCCTTGGGAAAACAGGAACCGCCATAGCCGCAGCCGGGATAGAGAAACTGGTAACCAATGCGCGGATCAGAGCCGATGCCCTGACGCACGCGCTCGATGTCGGCACCCAGGCGCTCGGCCAGCAGTGCCAGTTCGTTCATGAAGGAGATGCGCGTGGCCAGCATGGCATTGGCGGCGTATTTGGTGAGCTCGGCGGATTTGATGTCCATCAGGATGAGGCGCTCGTGGTTGCGCTGGAAGGGCGCATAAAGCGCGCGCATGACCTCGATGGCGTGAGGATCTTCAGCGCCCACCACGATGCGATCAGGCTTCATGAAATCCTCCACTGCGGCCCCTTCCTTGAGGAATTCAGGGTTGGACACCACGCTGAAGGGCACATTCACGCCGCGTGTGGCCAGTTCGTCCTGGATGGCTGCACGCACCTTGTCTGCCGTGCCCACGGGAACCGTGGACTTGTCCACAATGACCTTGCGGCTATCCATGTAACGACCGATGTTGCGCGCCGCCGCAACCACGTGCTGCAAGTCGGCCGACCCGTCTTCGTCGGGAGGCGTACCCACGGCAATGAATTGCACCTGACCATAGGCGACGCTTTCGGCAACATCGGTGGTAAAGGACAGGCGTCCTGCCGCCACGTTGCGGTTGACCATGGCTTCAAGGCCAGGCTCGTAAATGGGAATGCCGCCATTGCGCAGGATGGCAATCTTTGCAGGGTCCAGGTCAAGACAGAGCACATGGTTGCCCACCTCTGCCAGACAGGCGCCGCTGACCAGGCCTACATAGCCGGTACCGATGATGGAAATTTTCATGATCGTGTTATTTTCTGGAGTGATGCATTGATTTCGGAAAGGGTCGCCACGGGGTCGGGGCTTTGCGTGATGGGCCGTCCAATCACCAGATAGTCTGAGCCTGCGGCAATGGCCTGCTGCGGCGTGACAATGCGCACCTGGTCATCCCTGGCAGCGCCTGGCAGACGAATTCCCGGGGTCACCAGCAAAAAGGAAGGCGACACATGGGTGCGCAACATGGCGGCCTCGCTGGCCGAGGACACCACGCCATCCAGCCCGCAATCGCCGGCGAGTTGTGCCAGGCGCAGCACGGCATCGGGAATGGGGCCAGCCATACCGATGCGTTGCAGATCGGATTCGGCAAGACTGGTCAGCACCGTAATGGCGATGAGCCTGGGGCGATCTGCGCCCTGGGCGGGTTCCAGCGCATCGCGGGCAGCCTCGAGCATTGCCGGGCCTCCCGAGGCATGCACGTCCACCATCCATACACCCAACCCCGCAGCAGCACGACAGGCGGCTGCCACGGTATTGGGAATATCGTGATATTTAAGGTCCAGAAAAACCGAGTGCCCTTTCCTGACCAGATATTCCACGAAGGACGGGCCGGCAACCGTAAAAAGCTCCTTGCCCACCTTGACCCGACACAGCGCCGGATCAAGACGATCGGCGAGGGTTCGGGCCGCGGCTTCGGTGGCCGCATCCAGTGCGACGATGACAGGGCGGTCCAGCATTACATCGCGCTCCGGTTGCTGCCCGCCTGCGACAGTTCACCCTCGGCATTGCGGCGTGGCGGATAGGTGTCCCACCCGCCACAGGCAGGACAATGCCAATGAAAAGTACGCGCCTTGAAACCGCAACTGCCACATTGAAACAAGGACAGGCGGCTGCTGTGCGCATGTACCAGGTCGCGCATCATTTGTACGTCGGCACGTTGATCTGGCGTTGCCGTGGCAAGCTGCGCATCCAGGAATTTGTCGAGCGCACCAAGAGACGGGTTGCGGTACAATTCTTCGCGCACCAGACGCAGGGCGCTTTCGGCCCCCTCCTCTTCCAGAGTGGCCTGAAACACCACCCCCAGCAAATCGAGGGCGGGATAGCGCTGCTGCCAGCCACGCAACAATGTCAGGGCCTCGGTGGTCTGTCCCAGTTTGCGTGCGGATTCAATCAGGGGTGCAGCAATCAGGAACAGGTATTCGGGTGCCTGGCCCTCGATGCGCTTCCAGATGGCCACGGCCTCTCCATCACGGCTTTCGCGCTGGGCCCAGTTGCCCAGCATCACGTTGGCCCGGACGCACTTGCGGTGAGCTTCGAGCGCAGCGGCAATCTGGGCGCGCGCCTCTTCCAGACGCGAGTGACTGTATTCCATGGCCGCGCGTTCGCAATGGAAGTTGGCCACTTCGCTGCGATATGAATCGCCGGTGGCCACTTCGAGGGCTTCTGCCGTTTCAATGGCCTTCTGCCAGTCTTTCTCGGTGACGTAAATCTCCAGCAAATAGCGCAACGCCGATTCGGAAAACTCGGTTTTGCGCAAATCCTGAAACAGGGCCTCAGCCCGGTCCAGCAAGCCGGCTTTTAAATAGTCCTGGGCCAACTCATGCAATGCCGCTGTACGCTGGCTGCTGCCCAGGTCGCTTCTATCCACCAGATTCTGGTGCATGCGGGTGGCCCGATCAACCTCGCCGCGGCGACGAAACAGGCTGCCCAGGGCGAAATGCAGCTCGACGGTCTGCTGATCGGCACGGGCCACCTCGATCAGGGCCTCGATGGCCTTGTCGGGCTGTTCGTTGAGAAGAAAATTGAGTCCCTTGAAATAGGACGCTGGCAGGGCCCGTGATTCGGTCAACAGGTGGCGAATGTCCACCCGGGCAGCAAGCCAGCCCAGACCAAAAAACATCGGCAATGCCAGTAACCAGTAAGATTGGAAATCCATCAGAATGAACGCGATCCTGTCTGCTCACCCAATACAGGTGATGGGTTCTTCACATCACGTCCACATGGCCTGCCGTGGCCGTATCCGCGATGGGCGATGTTGCGGGGGCTTCATTCACGTTCTTGTCCAGGCGCCGCAGTTCACGACGCAAGCCCTGGATTTCGCGGCGCTGGCGAAACAACGTGCTCATGGCGGCCAGAAGACCGACCACCACGCCCAGTATCGTGAATGCCAGCAAGATGACTACCAGCGGCTCTTGCCACTGATACCCCATGAAATAGTTGAGCGTGACCGGCTCCAGGTTCTTGACTGCAAAACCCAGCAACAGGACGAAGATGATGATGCGCACCAGCCATTTGAGGTAAACCATCCGATCATCCCTAATAAAACGGCGGGCGTTTCACAACGCCCGCCGAGTTTCAGTTACCTGCGGGAGGTTCCGACTTGGGGTAATCCACCCGGTCACGCAGTTCCTTGCCGGCCTTGAAATGCGGCACATACTTCTCGGGAACGCTGACCTTCTCCCCCGTCTTGGGATTGCGTCCCAGACGCGGGGGGCGGTGATTCAGCCCAAAGCTACCAAAGCCACGAATCTCGATTCGTTCGCCGGACACCAGGCTATGACTCATGGCGTCCAGGATCGTCTTGACAGCTAGTTCCGTATCTTTTGCAACCAACTGCGTGTAACGATCTGACAGCAGGCTAATGAGCTCGGACTTCGTCATGAAAACCCCTTAGTTGCTGGAACCCGGGTTGCCCAGCTTGGCTTTCAGCAATGCGCCCAAACTGGTGGTGCCTGCGTTGGCGGGGCTTTCGGAAGCCACCCGCTGCATGGCAGCAGTTTCTTCCACAGCATCCCGAGCCTTGATGGACAAATTGATTCCGCGGTTTTTACGATCAATGTTGAGAACCACGGCTTCCACGGCATCCCCTTCGTTGAGATGGGTGCGCAGGTCTTCCACGCGATCGCGCGAGACTTCGGAAGCACGCAGATACCCTTCGATGTCGTCACCGAGATCAATCACGGCGCCCTTGGCATCCACGGACTTGACCACACCCTTGACCAGGGAACCCTTGTCATGGCTTGCCGTAAAGTTGCTGAAAGGGTCGCCGGAGAGCTGCTTGATGCCCAGCGAAATGCGCTCGCGCTCCACATCGATGGACAGCACCAGGGCCTCGACTTCATCACCCTTCTTGTAGTTGTGAACGGCCTCTTCGCCCGTCTGGTTCCAGGACAGGTCGGAGAGGTGCACCAGCCCGTCGATGCCGCCAGGCAGACCAATGAACACGCCAAAGTCGGTGATGGACTTGATCTGGCCGCGCACATGGTCATTCTTGTTGTGGGTCATGGCAAACTCTTCCCACGGGTTGGCGCGGCACTGCTTCATGCCCAGTGAGATGCGGCGGCGCTCTTCGTCGATTTCCAGGATCATGACTTCGACTTCATCGCCCAGCTGCACCACCTTGGAAGGATGAACATTCTTGTTGGTCCAGTCCATTTCCGACACGTGCACCAGGCCTTCGATGCCCTGTTCGATTTCCACGAACGCGCCGTAGTCGGTCAGGTTGGTGACTTTGCCGAACAGGCGGGTACGCTCGGGATAACGACGTGCCAGGCCCACCCATGGGTCTTCGCCCAACTGCTTGAGGCCGAGGGAAACGCGGTTTTTTTCCTGGTCGAACTTGAGCACCTTGGCTTCCACTTCATCGCCCACATTGAGGACTTCGGAAGGGTGCTTGACGCGACGCCAGGCCAGATCGGTGATGTGCAGCAACCCATCGATGCCACCCAGATCCACGAACGCGCCGTAATCGGTAATGTTCTTGACGATGCCCTTGACCACAGCACCTTCCTTGAGGTTTTCCAGCAGGTTCTGGCGATCGGCGCCCTGGGAGGCTTCCATCACGGCACGACGCGACACCACAACGTTGTTGCGCTTGCGATCAAGCTTGATGACCTTGAACTCCATTTCCTTGCCCTCGAAGGGCGTGGTGTCCTTGATGGGGCGCACGTCCACAAGGGAACCGGGCAGGAAAGCGCGGATGCCATTGACCATGACGGTAAGACCGCCCTTGACCTTGCCGCTCACCACACCCTGCACCAGCGTGCCTTTGGCAAGCGCGTCGTCCAGATCCAGCCAGGCTGCGAGGCGTTTGGCCTTTTCGCGCGACAGTTTGGTGGAACCGTAACCGTCTTCCAGTGCATCGATCGCGACCTTGACGAAGTCACCGACCTGGACTTCCAGTTCGCCGCGATCGTTCTTGAATTCTTCGATGGGGATCAGGCTCTCGGACTTGAGGCCCGCGTTGACCACCACCATGTTGGCATCGATGCTGACCACTTCTGCAGTGATCACTTCGCCCGAGCGCATTTCCTGGTGCGTCAAGCTCTCTTCAAAGAGGCTGGCAAAGCTTTCCATCGGTGACTGGGATTGTTGTGCTGTATTCATTATTGACGACCTTGTTTCATTTCAATTGCCCGCCGCGCTACGGGGTAGGTTTATAAACGGGCACCACATCGGCAGAGTTGCGAGAACACCCTGAATCGCGCAAGGTGCCCTTCATGACGATCAATGCCACTTCAAATCAGGACGAACGGGGCGCTACCTGTGCAAACCAGCCCAAGACTTGATCCACCGCCTGCTGGATGGTTAAAGACGTGGTGTCGAGTAGCAAAGCCTCGCCGCGTTGCAGGGGAGCCACGGCCCGGGATGCATCCCGGGCGTCGCGCTCCTCAATGTCCTGCAAAAGGCTTTGCATATTAGCAGGGATTCCCTTATCCATCAACTGGTTATACCGACGCTGTGCCCGAATTTCGGGTGCCGCCGTCAAAAACACCTTGAGTGCCGCGTCAGGAAAGACCACCGAGCCCATGTCGCGCCCGTCGGCAACGAGCCCTGGCGCCTGGCGAAAGGCGCGCTGGCGCGACAGTAACCCCGCCCGTACGTCGGGGATGGCGGCCACCAGGGAGGCATTCCGGCTGCAGGCTTCGGACCGGATTTCATCATTAACAACTTGATTTGAAATAAATATTTCTCCGCCCGCAAAG
>JAJZHC010000031.1 GCA_021804705.1 Pseudomonadota bacterium | reverse complement strand
CGCGTTACATGAACTGCGGACAGGCCTGCATTGCAGCCAAACGATTCATCCTCGCGCCTGAAATTGCCGAGGATTTTCTGGCGTTGTTTGCCGAACGGGTGGCGGCCCTCAAAACCGGAGACCCCCTCGACCCCGGCACGACGCTGGGGCCCATGGCCCGTCGCGATTTGCGCGACCATCTGGATCTGCAGGTCAAGGCGGCGCTCTCTGGCGGCGCCAGGGCCCTGCTGGGTGGGCATGTGCTGCCAGGGCCGGGCTGGTTTTACGCCCCCACGATTCTCGACGGAATCACCCCCCAATCCCCGATCTGGCTGCAGGAACTCTTCGGGCCAGTAGCCCTGATCGTTCGCGCCAAAGATGAGGCCGACGCCCTGACGCTGGCCAACGATACGCCCTATGGGCTGGGTTCTTCCGTGTGGAGTCGGGACATAGAGCGGGCTGAACAGCTGGCAGCACAGATTGATGCCGGTTGCACCTTCATCAACGGGTTGGTGAGGTCAGACCCGCGCCTGCCCTTTGGTGGCACCAAGCAATCCGGTTTTGGTCGCGAGCTGTCCTCGCAAGGTATCCGGGAGTTTACCAACCTCAAAACGGTCTGGATCAGAAACCCGGCCTAACCCAGAAACAGCGCATAGGCCGGGTTGTTGCTTTCATCCACCCAAGGGTATCCCAGGTGGGCCAGGAATTTCTGGAAGGCCCGCTTGTCCTCGGGTGGCACCTGCAGCCCGACCAACACCCGCCCATAGTCGGCCCCATGGTTGCGATAGTGAAAAAGGCTGATGTTCCAGTCTTCGCTCATGCTGTTGAGAAACTTGGGGAGCGCCCCGGGGCGTTCGGGAAACTCAAAGCGATAGAGCATTTCGTGCCTCGCCTGCGGGGCGCGCCCACCCACCAGATGGCGCACGTGCAACTTGGCCATCTCGTTATCGGTCAGGTCCAGGGTCTTGATGCCATGGGCGTTGAATGACTTCAGTAATGCGCGCGTCTCCTTGGCATGTGCCACAGATATGCCGACAAACACATGGGCCTGACGCTCATCCGCGTAGCGGTAATTGAACTCCGTCACGGCGCGATCTCCCAATAACTCGCAGAACCTCCGGAAACTGCCGGGCTGTTCCGGAATCGTGGCCGCAAACACTGCCTCGCGTTTTTCACCCAGTTCGGCGCGTTCCGCAATAAAACGCAGCCGGTCAAAGTTCATGTTGGCGCCGCAGGCAATGGCCACCAGCGTCTTTTTGTCCAGCCGGTCGCGCGCCACCACCTGCTTCATGCCGGCAATGGCCAACGCACCCGCAGGCTCCAGGATCACGCGCGTCTCGTCGAAGACATCCTTGACGGCAGCACAAATGGCATCCGTATCCACGGTCACGATCTCGTCCACCAGTGTCTGGCACAGGCGAAAGGTTTCCTTCCCCACTTGACGCACTGCCACGCCATCGGCAAACAATCCAACCTGATCCAGGCGCACACGGCGACCTGCTGCCAACGACTGCTTCATGGCATCAGAATCCTGCGGCTGTACACCTATGATGCGAATGTCCGGTCGCACGCGCTTCACATAGGCCGCCACCCCGGAAATCAGCCCCCCCCCTCCGATCGCCACAAAAATCGCTTCAATGGGCTGGGAATGCTGACGCAGAATTTCCATGGCAATGGTGCCCTGCCCGGCAATCACTTCGGGATCATCATAAGGATGTACGAAAGTATATCCATGCGTCCTGGCCAGCTTCTGTGCATGCTCCTGCGCCTCGGAGTAGGACACACCCTCCAGGATCACTTCAGCGCCCCGGGCACGCACGGCTTCAATCTTGATGGAAGGGGTGGTCGTGGGCATGACGATGAGGGCGCGCGCGGACAGACGCTGCGCCGCCAATGCCACGCCCTGGGCATGGTTTCCCGCACTGGCAGCAATGACGCCGAGCGCCAGTTCGCGGGGAGTGAGCGAGGCCATCTTGTTGTAGGCACCACGCAGTTTGAAGGAAAATACGGGCTGCAGGTCCTCCCGTTTCAGCAAAACCGTATTGCCCAGTCGCTTTGAGAGCAGCGGCGCCACCTGCAACGGGCTTTCGATGGCCACATCGTAAACGCGGGTTGCGTTCAGAATACGTTCCAGATAATCGATTTTCATAAATATTTCACCCCTGAATGCCTTGAGGGTAACAAACTTTCCCGCATTTCCCAAAACCGGTTGAGCCCTTCCCCACTTGGGGTTATGCTGCAATCTTGAAGCGAGAGCCATGAATGAACCAGGACGACCTAAAATTTGCTGCGGCCCGTGCTGCGCTGGATTATGTTCCCGATGACGCCATCATTGGCGTGGGCACCGGCTCCACTGTCAATTTTTTCATCCAGGAACTGGCCAGCATCAAAAACCGGATTGAAGGGGCCGTCTCCAGCTCTGAAGCATCGACGCTGCGCCTGAAGGCGGCAGGCATTCGGGTTTACGATCTCAACAGCGTCAACGATCTGCCTGTCTATGTGGATGGCGCTGATGAAATCACATCCCATCTCGCCATGATCAAGGGGGGCGGTGGTGCCCTGACGCGAGAAAAGATCGTGGCCGCCGTGGCCCGGCAATTTGTCTGCATTGCCGACGAAAAAAAGCTGGTGCCCGTGCTGGGCAACTTTCCACTGCCACTGGAAGTGGTTCCCATGGCGCGCAGCTACGTGGCCCGGGAAGTGGTTCGTCTGGGAGGACAGCCTGTCCTGCGTGAAGGGTTTGTGACGGATAACGGCAACATCATTCTGGATATTCATCATCTTGAAATCCAGAATCCCGTTGAAATGGAAACCCGGCTGTCCGCCATTACCGGCGTGGTCATGTGCGGCATTTTTGCGCGACGCCCTGCTGATGTCCTGATTCTTGCCACAACCGGAGAAGGGGTTCGCATCTCGACCCGCTAGCGAGGAAAACCCAACCATGCCTACAGAACATATCGCCAAACAATTTGATGTAGAACTGGAAACCGTTCGAGCCAAGGTCCTCAAAATGGGAGGGCTTGTCGAAGAACAGATCGAGAAGGCGGTAGAAGCGCTGCATGAAGGAGACATGGCGCTGGCCGATGAGGTCATCGCCCACGATCATCGCGTCAACGGCCTGGAAGTGAGCATTGACGAAGACTGCACGCACATCATCGCGCGCCGCCAACCGGCAGCCGGTGACCTGCGCCTGGTGTTGGCCATCATCAAAACCATCACGGATCTGGAACGTATCGGTGATGAAGCCGAAAAGATTGCCCGCATGGCCAAGCTGATCCATGGCCCGGACCGCCTGCACGCCCCTCGCCCGGTGGATCTGCGCCACGCCGCGCAATTGGCCGTTCACATGCTGGGGCGCGCCCTGGATGCCTTTGCCCGCCTGGATGCCAACAGCGCCACCCAGGTGCTACGCGACGATCAGGATGTGGATGAATCGTTCCGCGGCATCCTGCGACAGCTCATCACCTTCATGATGGAAGACCCACGCACCATTTCCAATTCCATCGAGATCCTGTTCGCCGCCAAGGCCATCGAGCGCATCGGCGATCATGCCAAAAACATGGCCGAATACGTGATTTTCCTGGTCAAGGGCAAGGACGTCCGTCACACCTCGGTGGAAGAGATCGAACGCACCGTCACCGCCTGAACTTCAGGCGGAGGGAGGAACGTAGCCGACGGCCTGCTCGGCTCCAGAACCAAAAAAGTGGGCTTCCATCTGCTGCGCGAGGTATTGGCGTGCCTTGGCGTCCGCAAGGTTGAGCCGGTTTTCGTTGATCAGCATTTTCTGCATTTCAATCCACTGCTTCCAGGCCTCTTCCGAAACCTCATTGAAAATGCGCACCCCCAGTGGCCCCGGGTATGGCGGAAAATCCAGTCCTTTGGCTTCTCGTTGCAGCTTGATGCAGTGAACGTTTCGACTCATGGTTTGACCTTTGCGGCGATGTTGTCCGAAATTTGTTTGATGAATACCTTGGAGCGCCGTTGGTAGTTGTAGAGCTCCTGTTTGGCCTGTGGCAGTTGATCGATGGCGCTCTCGACGAATCCGCGTTCGGCAAACCATTGCCCGGTACGCGTACTCAACAGAAACAGGCGGCGGATGCCCATCTTTCGCGCCTGTTGCTCTACATGCCGCAACAGGGCATCGCCTCGCCCCAGATTCCTGAAATCGGGGTTGATGGCAAGACAGGCCAGTTCTCCAGCTCTTTCATCAGCCAGGGGATAGAGTGCCACGCAGCCAATGACTCTGCCTTCATGGGTCAACACGGAGAAGCGATCGATTTCTCCCTCCAGCAGCACCCGGTTTCGCTTGACCAGCACGCCATCCGCTTCCAGGGGCTCGATGAGGGAGATTATCCCCGGAACGTCTTCCAGGTTTGCAGAACGCAGCACATCATGCGTGTCGCGCATCACCATGGTACCAATGCCTTCCCGGGTGAACAGTTCCTGGATCAGGGCGCCGTCCACGTGACGCGTGATCAGATGCACCCTGGGCACGGTGCTGCGGCAGGCCCGCACGGCGCAGGGCAGATAAAACGCCACGTCTTCCGGCTGTGGCTTGCCGCTTTTCAGCAAAGCCTCGGCCTCCTGTGCCGTCAACTCTGAAATGGTCTCTCCCTGACTGTTGAGAACCCCGGGCGTGTTCGTGAGGAAGATCAGCTTTTCTGCGCCGAGCGCAATCGCGGTGGCCGTGGCCACCTCTTCCACGGTCAGGTTGAAAATTTCACCGGTGGGAGAATATCCCAGGGGTGGCAACAGCACGATCTCCTCATCATCCAGTCGTCTGCGAATGCCGACGGCGTCGATTTTTCGGACCAGGCCCGTGTGCTGGAAGTCGACGCCGTCCACCACCCCAATGGGACGGGCCGTCACAAAGTTGCCACTGGCCACCCGGATGTCCGAGCCCGCCATGGGCGAGTTGGCCACACCCATGGACAGCAGGGCCTCGATTTCAAAGCCCAGGGTAGCCGCCGCCTCGATGACACAGCTCAAAGCCAGGGCGTCTGTCACCCGTGTGCCATTGACATAACGGGGTTTGACGCCACGCGCCGACAGACGCGCCTCGGTCTGGGGTCGTGCCCCATGCACCAGGACCAGGCGGACCCCCAGGCTTTCCAGCAGGTTGAGGTCATGGGTCAGCGCAATGAACTTGCCGTCGGCCACCACTTCCCCGCCAAAGGCGATGACGAACGTGCGGTCCCGAAACGCATTGATGTACGGGGCCGCGGAGCGAAACCAGTTGACGAAGGAGTCGGATCGGGTCATGGGCCGATTATAGCGGTTGGGGCACCAGCGCTTCCACAAAATCGCCCCATCGGCCCTGAAGCGTTGCCACCAGCGCCAGGGCAGCCGTCTCCGTGCGCAGGATGCGGGGCCCGAGCCTGAGTCCCAGAAACCCGGCTGCGCGCGCAAGGGCCTCCTCTCCCGCCGTCAGCCCCCCTTCCGGGCCCACCAGCAGGGCAATGGGGCCCGTGGGGATGGCGAGCTGAGACAGGCTCGTGTCACCCCGGGGTGACAGCATCAGCCGCAGGCTTTTCTCTGGCAGGGAAGCAATCCACTGCGCCATGGGCTGAACCGGGTCCAGCAGGGGCACCCGATTACGCCCTGATTGCTCGCAAGCCGCACGGATCACGCCGTGCCAATGACCCTCCTTGCGCTGCGCCCGTTCCTGTGACAGGCGGACCACGCTGCGCTCGGCCTGCAGCGGCGAGCAACGGGTAACACCCAGCTCGACGGCTTTCTGGAAAACCCAATCCATTTTTTCATTGGCACATAAGACTTGCCCCAGCCACAGATCCAGTGGGGATTCTGCCTCGCGGGCGCTGAAGGCCTGGCGGGAAACGGTAACGGCCGAACCCGCGATGCGATCGATGCGCACCCAATGCTCGCCACCCGTGCCGTCGAACAGGACCAGATCGTCTCCCACCTTCAGGCGCAGCACGCGCACGGCGTGATGCGCCACGGCCTCGGGCAGCCCGAATGCGACAGCTTGCCCCAGCGGCGTGTCGCAATGAAAGCGCGGAATCGTCATGTGCATCGTCAGGTCGAAAGACGTCCTCATGTTATCATGAGCCCATGCTCGAACAGCTCATCCAGGTCGTCAAATCAGTCGCTCATGAGGAGGTCATGCCACGGTATCTGAAAGTGGCCCATGACCGGAAAAATGACGGCAGCCTGTTTACCCAGGCCGACCTTGCCGCCCAGGAAGCCCTGGTGGGTGCCCTTGCCACGCTTCAGGACTGCCCCATCCTGGGAGAGGAAATGTCCGAGTCGCTACAGCGCAAACTCTGGCAGGAAAGCCATGAGGGCGTCTGGTGTGTAGACCCGATCGACGGCACTTCCAACTTCGTTCATGGCATCCCCTACTTTGCCATTTCCGTCGCCCTGATGCGTCAGGGCCGTCCTGTGCTGGGCGTCGTCTACGACCCGGTTGCCGATGAGGCGTTTGCTGCCGAAAAGGGAAGTGGCGCCTGGCTCAATGGCATTCAATTACCCATCAGGGTCTCATCACCCCTGTTTCGGGAAGCGGTTGCCACGGTGGATTTAAAACGGTTGCCCGAAAAGCTGGCGCAAGCCCTGAGCAGCCACCCCCCCTATGCCTCACAGCGCAACTTTGGCGCAAGCACCCTGGAGTGGTGCTATGTGGCCGCAGGACGCTTTGATCTCTCGCTGCACGGAGGGCAAAAGCTGTGGGATTATGCGGCGGGCTCCTTGATCCTTCAGGAAGCCGGCGGCAGATACTGCACGCTGGAACACGACCAGTTTTGGGAGGCTTCTCCCTGGAAACGGTCAGTGATTGCCGCCCTTCACCCGCCTCTTTTCAACGAGTGGCGCGAGTGGTTGCGCGAGCGCGCCTAACAACTGCGGGGCCTGTTCCAGCAAAAACTGTTTGAAGGCCCGGGCCACCGGGGACAAACGCTTCTCCTTGTGGTGCACCAGGTACCAATCCCGTACGATGGGCAGCCCCGGAACCGGAAGAATGATGAGGCGCTGTGTCTCGAGCTCAAGGGCCACCGTATGCTCGGACAGAAAGGCGATGCCCATGCCTGCGATGGTGGCCTGTTTGATGGTTTCGTTACTGCTCATCTCCATGCGCGCATTGACCACCAGGCCATGGGACGACAGGAACCGCTCCAGCAACTGGCGCGTTCCCGAACCTTTTTCGCGCAGCAAAAAGGGTTCTTCTGCCACACGCGCCAGCGTCAGGGATTTCACCGAGGCCAGGGGGTGGCGGGGGGGCGCCACAATGATGTGTGCATTGCGCGCAAAGGGTTCGGTCACAACCCCCAACCCCTCGGGCGGTTGCCCCATGATGACGAGGTCCACTTCATTGTGCATCAGCTGATGCACGATCCCTTCGCGATTGTTCACGGACAGTTTCAGCTGAACGGCAGGATGCATCTCGCAAAACCGGGTCAGCAGCGTGGGCGCAAAGTATTTGGCGGTGCTGATGATGGCAATGTCCAGGCGACCGCTCACCCCTTCCCGCAGGCTTTCGATGGCTTCCTGGGCATCCTTCATCTGGCGGGAAATGATGTGTGAGTGCTGGTAGAGTTCTTCGCCAGCCTGGGTCAAAAAAATACGCTTGCCCATTTGTTCGAATAGCGGAATGCCAACCGCATCTTCCAGTTGCTTGATCTGCATGGATACGGCGGGCTGGGTGAGATGAAGCTCTTCGCTGGCACGGGAAAAATTCAGCAAGCGCGCCACGGATTCGAATATTTGTAGTTGTCGAAACGTGAAATGCACCATGCCCTCCTGCTTTTTATAAGCCCATTTTATAATGGCTTTATAATTTCATCATAATTTTTTATAATGAGAACCAGAACCCAAGCCCTCTCCCGTGAAAACACGGGGGAGATGACCTCAGCCTCCGGCTCGTGGATAATTGGGCCTATTACACCCCTACCAACCGATCATTCATCTAAAACTTGCACTTACGAGGAGAAGCCCCATGGCAGTTCGTGTCGGAATCAACGGTTATGGCCGCATTGGTCGCAATGTCCTGCGCGCGCTTTACGAATCGGGAAACAAGCAAGGTATCCAGATCGTGGCCATCAACGATCTGGGAAACCCTGAAACCAATGCGCATTTGACCCGTTACGACACGGCACACGGCAAATTCCATGCCGATGTTGCGGTACAGGGCGATGCCATGGTCATCAACGGCGACCTCATTCGGGTCTTTTCCCAGCGCAACCCTGCTGAAATCCCATGGAGCAGTGTGGGCGTGGATGTCGTCATGGAATGCACCGGACTGTTCACCAGCAAGGAAAAGGCGTCAGCACACCTCAAGGGAGGGGCGCGCAAGGTGATCATTTCCGCTCCCGGCGGCAAGGATGTGGACGCAACCGTGGTCTTTGGCGTCAACCACCAGATTCTGCGCTCCGACATGACGGTCATCTCCAACGCCTCCTGCACGACCAACTGTCTTGCACCCCTGGTCAAACCCTTGCATGAGCACCTTGGCGTCGTCAAAGGGCTCATGACCACCATCCATGCCTACACCAACGACCAGGTGTTGACCGATGTGTACCACTCGGACCTGCACCGCGCCCGTTCCGCCACCATGTCCATGATTCCCACCAAGACCGGTGCGGCTGCAGCCGTGGGCCTGGTGCTGCCAGAACTCAACGGCCGGCTGGACGGATTTTCGGTCCGCGTACCCACCATCAACGTCTCGCTGGTGGATCTCACTTTCGAAGCTGCACGGGCCACGACCGTGGAAGAAGTCAATGCCATCATGAAAGCCGCCGCTGAGGGCCCATTGAAGGGAATCCTGAATTACAACACGGCCCCCCTGGTTTCCGTCGATTTCAACCACGACCCCGCTTCCAGCACTTTTGATGCCGGCCTGACCAAGGTTTCTGGCGGCAACCTGGTCAAGGTGCTGTCCTGGTACGACAACGAATGGGGCTTCAGCAACCGCATGCTGGACGTCACTGCAGCCTGGATGGCGGCCGCGTAACGCCATGACCATCATTCGCATGCAAGACCTTGATCTTGCCAACAAACGCGTCCTGATTCGGGTGGACTTCAACGTCCCGCTCAAGGATGGGGTCATCACCGACGACACCCGGATTCGCGCCAGCCTGCCCGGCATCCGCCAGGCGCTCGCTGCTGGTGCCCGGTTGATGCTGATGTCGCACTTGGGGCGACCCACCGAAGGCACTTTCGAAGAGGCCTATTCCCTGGCGCCGGTTGCCGTGCGACTGGGTGAATTGCTGGAAGCGCCCGTGCCGCTGATCTCCCACTGGCTGGACCACGAAGTGGCCGTGGCCCCGGGCAGTGTGGTGATGTTTGAAAACGTGCGCTTCAACCCCGGCGAAAAGAAGGACGACGAAGCCCTCTCCCGTCGCATGGCCGCACTTTGCGACATCTTTGTGATGGACGCCTTCGGCACCGCGCACCGGGCCGAGGCATCCACCCACGGCGTTGCCAGATATGCACCCATCGCCTGCGCAGGGCCGCTTCTGGCCGCAGAGCTGGACGCGCTGGGACGGGCGCTCAAAGAGCCGGCCCGCCCCCTGGTGGCCATCGTGGCCGGCTCGAAGGTCTCGACCAAATTGACGGTACTGGCCACGCTCTCGCAGAAAGTGGATCAGCTCATCGTCGGCGGTGGCATTGCCAATACCTTTTTGCTCGCTGCCGGTAAAAAAATCGGTAAATCGCTGGCCGAGCCTGATCTGGTTCCTGAAGCGCGCAAGATCATCGAAGCCGCCAGGGCCCGTGGCGGAAACGTGCCCATCCCGGTGGACGTCGTGGTGGGCAAGGCCTTTTCAGAAACGGCTGCAGCCACGCTCAAGTCCGTTGACGATGTGGACGATGACGACATGATCTTCGACATCGGACCCAAAACCGCAGCGCAGCTGGCTGAAATTCTCAAGAAAGCAGGCACGATTGTGTGGAACGGTCCCGTGGGCGTTTTTGAATTCGACCAGTTTGCCGAAGGCACCAGAACCCTGGCCCTGGCGATTGCAGAATCCCCCGCATTTTCCATTGCCGGAGGTGGGGACACCCTCGCCGCCGTTTCCAAGTACCATATCGCCGACCGGGTTTCCTACATTTCCACCGGAGGCGGCGCATTCCTCGAGTTTCTGGAAGGACGCGAGCTGCCTGCGGTCCGCATTCTGGAATCACGCACCCATTAAAACTACAAATCACCTTACAGGAGTTTCAAGCAGATGCCTCGTCGCACCAAGATTGTTGCCACCATCGGACCCGCCTCCAGCAGCCCCGAAGTTCTGGAGCGCATGATTCTGGCCGGAATGGATGTTGCCCGCCTCAATTTCTCACACGGCACCGAGCAGGACCACCATGATCGCATCGAGACGATCCGCGCCATCGCAAAGAAGCTGGGACGCACGGTGGGTATCCTGGGCGACCTGCAAGGGCCCAAGATCCGCGTGGGCAAGTTCCGTGAGGGCCGCATCGCATTGAAGGCCGGGGACAAGTTCGTTCTGGATGCGGATTGCGCCTTGGGCGACCAGGAACGCGTGGGCCTGGATTACAAGGAACTCCCCCGGGATGTTTCAAGCGGTGACGCCTTGTTGCTGGATGATGGCAAGATTGAACTGCGCGTCGATCATGTCAGCGGCAACCAGGTCCATACCACTGTCGTTCAGGGCGGCCCCCTGTCCAACAACAAGGGCATCAACCGGCGTGGCGGTGGCTTGACAGCCCCGGCCCTGACGGAAAAGGACATGGAGGACATCAAGCTGGCAGCGCGCCTGCGCGTGGATTATCTGGCCGTTTCCTTCCCGCGTTCTGGTGCAGATGTGCAATGGGCACGCGACCTGATGGTGAAGGCCGGTGGCCATGCCCAGATCCAGTCCAAGATTGAACGCGCCGAGGCCATCGACGCCCTGGAAGACATCATTGCCGCAAGCGATTCCATCATGGTGGCACGCGGCGACCTGGCCGTTGAAGTGGGCGACGCCGCCGTGCCAGCCATGCAAAAGCGCATGATCCGCCTGGCGCGCGAAATGAACAAAACCGTCATTACCGCCACCCAGATGATGGAATCCATGATTTCCAGCCCGGTGCCTACCCGCGCGGAAGTATCTGACGTTGCCAATGCCGTCCTGGACGGCAGCGATGCTGTCATGCTTTCTGCCGAATCAGCT
>JAJZHC010000201.1 GCA_021804705.1 Pseudomonadota bacterium | reverse complement strand
AAGATGCAGATGAGCAGACCATCGTAGAAGCCTTCATGGCTCAGCATTACACCGACAACCCCATTCCTGCGGTGCTCATCACCAATGCGCCGCTGGACCAGGAGGGCATTGCCGCGCTGCTGGGTCTGCGTGCAGGGCGCACGGTCCATGTGGTGCTGCGTCCCCATGGCGAGCGCCGGGCCTGGCTGCAAGGTGCCCAGCAGAATGCCCGTTTTGCCCTGGAGCAGCGGCGTGCCCAGCAGACGGCCCAGGGCTTGCGCGTGGCGTTCTTGCAGGAGGCGCTGGAGTTGCCCACGCCGCCGCTGCGCATGGAGTGTTTTGACATCAGTCACACCATGGGCGAGGCTACGGTGGGCTCGTGCGTGGTATTTAAAAACGGGCAGCCGTTCAAGGAAGACTACCGACGCTACAACATCACCGGCATCACGCCAGGAGACGACTATGCGGCGATGCGCGACGTGCTGGAGCGGCGCTACAAAAAACTCATGGCAGGAGAGGGCAAATTACCTGATCTGATCCTGATCGATGGCGGGCGTGGGCAGCTCAATGCCGCCGTGGCCATTCTGGGCGAGTTGGGCGTCCGCGACATTCCGATCGTGGGGATTGCCAAAGGAGAAGGGAGAAAGCCGGGACTGGAAGCGCTGATTTTTCCCGAAGCGGGCAAAAGCCTGCACTTGCCCATGGACCACCCGGGCTTTCATCTGCTGCAGGCCATTCGCGACGAGGCACACCGTTTTGCCATCACCGGACACCGTGCCCGACGCGGCAAGGCGCGCACGCATTCCACGCTGGAAGACGTGGCTGGCGTGGGAGCCAAGCGGCGCCAGAAGCTGCTGGCCCAATTTGGCGGGTTGCGGGGGGTGCAGAATGCCAGTATCGAGGATCTGGCAGCGGTGGCCGGCATCGGCCTTGCCCTGGCGCGCAAAATATATCAGCAGCTTCATTGAACAGGTAGAATGCGGAACATGGTCTTCAATATTCCCAATGTTCTGACCCTGATCAGGCTGGCCCTGATTCCACTGTTCGTGGGTGTGATGTATTTTCCCGACCACTGGTTGTCCGTTCCCAATGCGGGGTTGACGGCCGCCGGTATTTTCGTGGCTGCAGCCATCACCGATGCCTTCGATGGTTACCTGGCGCGCCGCCTGAACCAGACCACGGCATTTGGTGCATTTCTGGACCCCGTGGTCGACAAGTTGATGGTCATGGCTGCGCTGATCGTGCTGGTAGACCTGCAACGGGCACCTTCTGTGCTGGCCCTGGTGATCATCGGTCGCGAAATTGCCATTTCGGCCCTGCGCGAATGGATGGCACGCATTGGCAAAAGCGCTAATGTGGCCGTTTCCACCCTGGGCAAAATCAAGACCACGGCGCAGATGATTGCCATTCCCTTCCTGCTCTATGACAAGTGGCTGTTTGGGGTGATTCCCTGCCACTGGATCGGCTCTTTTTCCTTGTGGGTGGCCGCGGCCCTGACCCTCGTGTCCATGGTGTACTACCTGCGGGTGGCGGTGAAGGTAGGGGCGGTGTGACCATGCGTGTCGATATTCTGGAAATAATTTGACGAGTTCTTACTGCCCCGTTAAAATAATGGACTTCGTGCGGGAGTAGCTCAGTTGGTAGAGCGCAACCTTGCCAAGGTTGAGGTCGCGAGTTCGAGACTCGTCTCCCGCTCCACTTTTCCAGGGGAAAATGGCCAGTACATTTTCCCCTTTCAGTTTCTAAACCTTCGCAGCATCACACCCCAAGGCGGGGTGGCAGAGTGGTCATGCAGCGGCCTGCAAAGCCGTCTACGCCGGTTCGATTCCGACCCCCGCCTCCACATCTCACTTTCACGGGTGGGCAATGAGTTTTTCTGCCACCAGTGTGGCATGAACCGCCGGGCGTGCCGTGACTCGATCGATATATGCTGACAGCATTGGCAAGGAAGAGAGATCGAGTTTGACGTGCTTTGCCCAACTGAGAACCGTGTATAGATAGGCATCCGCCACCGTGAACGCCTCACCCATCAGATAGCTTCTGCCTTCTAGTTGCCTGGCAACAATTTCAAGCCGTTTGTTGAGCAGTTCTCTGACTATAGACTTCCAGTCATCCGGTGCCTTTGGGTTGAACAGCGGCGAAAAGCCTTTGTGCAGTTCGGTAGAAATGAAATTCAGCCATTCCTGCAGGCGATAGCGATCTATAGTTCCTGCAGGTGGAGCAAGTTTCCTTTGCGGGACCAAATCGGCCAGGTACTGAACAATCGCCGGCCCTTCGGTCAGCAGCTGGCCGTTATCCAGTTCAAGGGCAGGAACGTAGCCTTTGGGGTTTATTTTCCAATAATCAGCGCCATGCTCGGTTTTCTTGGCGCCCAAATTCACTTTTTCGAGGGTGAAGGCAAGGCCGGATTCAGCCAGGACGATATGCGGGGAAAGTGAACAGGCACCAGGGCTATAGTAGAGCTTCATGTCTTCTTCTCCTCAATTTTTTACCAGCATCGAATATACCAAGAAAGTGAAAGAAGAATATTGCCAACGTCTGCTATGAAGAATACGAATCTACTTCCACAACTGGCCACCGATGACGGCCATAAGCGACCACTGGAAACAAGCCACAAAACAGCCCCAAGTCATTCAGCCTTGGAGTAGTTACTCCGTTCACATGATTTTCAGTGTAGTCTGTCAATACCCAATCTTTTTCAACAAATCATAGTGGTATTACATCTTGAAGTCCCCCTTAACTCCCGATGAGGCATCCGTAACTGGCGTAC
>JAJZHC010000200.1 GCA_021804705.1 Pseudomonadota bacterium | reverse complement strand
CGGTAAAACCCGGTTTTGGGGTTCATGGAACAGGGCACCAGGGGGCTGCCCAACACGTTGAAATCCATTTGCTCACGCACTCCCGAAAGGAAAGGCTTCTGCCACGGTCTGGATCAGGCCGGTATTGGTGGCATCATAGCCTGCAACCGTGTCCACCTCGCTGTGAAATACCGAGGATTGCAGGATTTCCAGGATCGGCATGAAGCGCGCATCCGTCAGCAGCGATTCCCGGCACACGAAAAAATACCGTTCGGTGAGAATCGGCACGAAATCGAGGTCGAACTTGCGCGCCCCGGTCTCCACCCCCATGCCCACATCCGCCTTGCCGCTGGCGATATAGGCGCCGATGGCCGCATGGGTGAACTCCACGTTATCGTAGCCGTTGATGTGTTTGGGCTCGATGTCTTGCTGGGCGAAGAGCAGCTCCAGGATGCTGCGCGTGCCCGAACCGGGCTGGCGGTTGACGAAGAGAATCTCCGGACGCAGCAGATCAGGCAGGGCCCAGATATTCTTGGGGTTGCCCTTGGCCACCATCAGGCCCTGGCGCCTCGTGGCGAGGTTGATGAGGCGGGAATCGGGAGAAAAGAGTTTCCGGATGCCGCCGAACACGGTTTTTTCCAGGCCGCCGATGGGCACATGAAACCCCGCCACGTCGCAGACCTGACGGTGGAAGGATTCCAGTGACTCGGCACTACCGCGATAGTTGAGGTCCAGCGGAATCCCTTCGCGCTGCAGGCGCTCGTAAAGGGTGGCCACGGCAAACCCGTGACTGGCATACATGCGCACCACGCGCCGTGCCCGGCTCATGATGGCCTCGATGTCTTCACTGATTTCCGAACTGATGCTGTCCAGCAGCGGCCCCAGACGCGCGCGCGTGCGCCTTTCAGCCCATACCAGGCGCTGGCCCAGCTCGGTCAGGCGCGAGCCCCGGCCCTGAACCGTTTCCAGGACCTCTCCCCCCAGGGCCTTTTGCAGGTCCTCGATGAGGTTCCAGGCATGGCGGTAGGACAACCCCTCCGCCGCACTGGCCTCCTTCATGTTGCGCGAGGACTCGATGGCCAGCAGCAGGCGCAGGGCGCGCGAGAAGGATACAAACTGACTGGAGGCGGGGCTTCCGGCCAAGAGATATTCCGGTTCAATGGTGATCTTCATCGTTAATTGTAATAAATTGCAATTAGATTACATTCTTGCAGATTGACTTTATCCCGAAATAAGCATAACTTGGTGAAAACAAACCACTATATTGCTTTGCATGTCAATTTATAGTTGCATTTGATTGCATGATACAGCCGTCCGTCCCCGAGGACAATAGACGGCCCGATCCAGTCCGGAGGAGAAACGCTTTGAATTCAATGACCACCCGGGAGGCGCAAGCCGTTGAGGCTGCCCTCACCCGTTTTCAGAATGAACAGGGCGCCTTGCTGCCGCTGTTGCACGCCGTTCAGGACACCCTGGGCTACATCCCCAAAAATGCCACGCCCACCATCGCCAGCGCCTTCAATCTGTCGCGCGCCGAAGTGCATGGTGTGATCACCTACTATCACCATTTCCGCCAGACCGAGCCCGCACAGCACAAGCTGGCCATTTGCCAGGCTGAAGCCTGCCAGTCGCGCGGCTGCCGCTCACTCACCGAAAAGGCAGAGGCCGCAGTGGGTTGCGCGCTGGGCCAGCATACCGACGACAACCGCTGGGAACTGGAAGCCGTGTACTGCCTGGGGCTTTGCGCCAGCGGCCCGGCCGTGGAACTGGACGGTAAATTGTACGCCCGCATCACCCCGGAAAAACTGGAATCGCTGATTCGCAAGAAGGAGCTGTCATGAGCGTCAAGATTTTTGTTCCGCGCGACTCGGCCGCTCTGGCTGTCGGTGCGGATGAAGTGGCCGAAGCCATCGTGCAACAGGCCGCCAGCCGCGGCCAGGCCATCGAACTGGTGCGCAATGGTTCACGCGGGCTGTTCTGGCTGGAACCCATGGTGGAAGTGGTGGTGGGCGGAGAGCGCGTGGCCTATGGCCCCGTCACGCCCGAGGACGTGGCCAACCTGTTCGACGCCGGCTTCCTTGCCGGCAAACCCCATGCCCTGGCGCTGGGGCCGACGGAAGCCCTGCCCTACCTCAAAAACCAGGAGCGCCTGACCTTTGCCCGCGTGGGCATCACGGATCCGCTCTCTCTGGAAGACTACCAGGCCCATGAAGGGTTTGCCGGCCTGCGCGCGGCACTGTCCCTCCCGGGCGCCGACATTGTCCAGCAGGTACTGGACTCGGGCCTGCGTGGCCGCGGTGGTGCAGGCTTTCCCGCCGGCATCAAATGGAAGACCGTGATGCAGGCCAGCGCGGACCAGAAATACATCGTGGTCAATGCCGATGAAGGCGATTCCGGCACTTTCGCTGACCGAATGGTCATGGAAGGCGATCCCTACATGCTGATCGAGGGTATGGCCATCGCCGGGCTTGCCGTGGGCGCCACCCACGGTTATGTGTACATCCGCTCTGAATATCCCGATGCTGTGTCCGTGATGGAAGAGGCTGTGGTGCGCGCCACTGCCGCCGGATTCCTGGGCAAGAACCTGATGGGATCGGGCAAGGCCTTCGACATCACGATCCGCAAGGCTGCAGGCGCCTATGTATGCGGCGAGGAAACCGCATTGCTGGAAAGCCTGGAAGGCAAGCGCGGCATCGTGCGCGCCAAGCCGCCCTTGCCCGCCCTGGAGGGCCTGTTCGGCAAGCCCACGGTGATCAACAACGTCCTGACC
>JAJZHC010000199.1 GCA_021804705.1 Pseudomonadota bacterium | reverse complement strand
TGACTTCGTCGCAGCTGGATGCAATCGCTTTTGGCATGGGACCGGGGGCATTTACAGGCCTGCGCATGGCCTGTGGGGTGGCCCAAGGCATGGCTCTGGGTCTGGATATCCCGGTCGTCCCCATTTCCACCTTGATGGCCCTGGCAGAAGGGTCTGGTCATCAACGGGTCGTTGCCGCGCTTGATGCGCGCATGAACCAAATCTATGTGGCGGTCTACGAATCCATCGCCGGGCAATGGATCACCCATATCGCGCCTTGCCTGTGCGACCCGGACCCGTTGCCGGAACTTCCTGAAGGCATTTGGCTTCCTGTAGGAAGCGGGGCCGAAGTGTGTATGCCGGCCCTGATACGGGCCTGGCCCGGACAGTTACTCCCGGTCAAACAAGGCCTGATTCCTCAAGCCGTTCACGTGGCCACACTGGGAGCCCAGGCTTTCCAGTCAGGTCTTGCAGTACCGCCAGAGCTGGCCGCACCACTCTACCTCAGGGACAAGGTGGCTTTGACCCGCGCGGAGCGCGCCGGCAAATGAAGCCTCATACTGCGAATCTTCCAGCGATATCGGATCTGACCGCAGATGATCTTGATGCCCTGCTGGCGATCGAACAGCGCGCCTATGCGATTCCCTGGTCGCGCGGCAATCTCTCCGACTCCCTGCAACAGGGCCACATAGGCCTTTCCTGCAGACTGGACGGGCAATTGCTGGGTTATGCTTTCATGATGCAAGTCATCGATGAAATGCATCTGCTCAATCTGACGATTGACCCGCTCTGGCAGGGGCGCGGATGGGGAAAACGCTTGCTCGAAGCGGTCATGGACCGTGCGCGCGTTCTGGGTTGCACCCAGCTTTTTCTGGAAGTGCGGCACGGCAATACGCGAGCCCTCAAACTCTACCGTGATGCCGGATTCACACAAATTGGAGTACGCCAGCAATATTATCCTGCATTGCACGGCAGGGAGGATGCTGTCGTGATGCGGAGCCCGTTGTGAACCCGTTGGAAGCGCGCTGGCGCGAGTTGGGTCTTTGGCCGCGATGGCAAACGCGTCATCATGCGCTTGAAGGGACTGAACTTTCGGGGACGCCACCTGGCATCCTCCCTGCCAACCCACCATCGGCTTCCATGACTGACGAGATGGGCTGGACACTGTTGCGCGAGCACGTTGCAAATTGTCAGCGCTGCTCTCTTCATCAAGGACGGCGCCAGGCCGTATTTGGTGTGGGTGATGAACAGGCACGCTGGATGTTTGTCGGAGAAGCACCGGGCGCCGAGGAAGACCAACGCGGCGAGCCCTTTGTTGGTGCGGCGGGGCTGCTGTTGGATCAGATGCTGCGATCCCTTGGGTTGAAGCGGGGAGAAGATGTCTACATCGCCAATGTGGTGAAGTGCAGGCCACCGCAGAATCGCACACCCACTGATGATGAATGTGCATCCTGCCTGCCGTACCTGACCCGGCAAATTGCCATGATCCAGCCCGCGGTGATTGTGGCGATGGGCAGGGTTGCCGCCCACGCCCTGTTGAAAACGGATGGAACCCTGGGTGCACTAAGGCTGCAACAGCACCAATTCGGGGATATTCCGCTTGTCGTGACCTGGCATCCTGCCTATCTTTTGCGGACGCCAGCTGACAAGGCCAAGGCTTGGGAGGACTTGTGTCGCGCACGTCGACTGATGGTCAGTCGGTGTACTCCACATGACGGTAACGACGGTACAACAGCAGCATGAGGCCGCTGATGAACAGCCCCAACAGGACGACACTGGCATAGAAAGCGGCTTCCGTGGGCGCCAGAGGGTGCCCCATCAGGGTCTCAAGACCGATTTTGTGCATCATGGCATGCAGTGGCAAATCGGCGCGGATCACCAGGGCATACGCGCCCAACATGGCAAGAATGCTGATGTTTTCGTTAAAATTCTGTACGGCAATGCTATGTCCCGCCCCCATTAATTGATGTCCCCGATGCTGTAATAGCGCATTCATTGGGACCACGAAAAATCCACCCATGGCACCGGCAATAACGAGAAGGATGATGGCGACGGACCATTGGGTCACAAACAACATGCCCAGAATGGCGGCACCCATGGCAATTCCAACGGGCAGTACCTTGAGCGAGCTTTCCAGTTTGACCCATTTGGCTGCGGCAATGGAGCCCAGCGCTATACCCACTGCTGATACCGCTGTGAGTTGCGTGGATTTTTCCAGATCGAAGTGAAGCTGCAGGGTGGCCCAGACCAGCACGATCAGGCGCAGTGTCGAGCCCACGCCCCAGAACAGGGTAGTTACAGCCAGGGAAACCTTACCCAGCGGATCGCGCCAGAGCATCATGAAGGAAGCAGCAAAGTCCTTGACAACATACCAGGGATTCTTGCGTGGCAAGCTGTGGTCACGATGAACTTTTGGAATATACAGATTCACGATCGCCGCAGCGACATACAGCAGCAGCACCATCAGGATGGCAAACTGGGGCGCCGTGAGGCTGAACATGCTCAGGCTCGACATGCCTCTTTTGGCCAACAGGTAGACAGGCAGGCCGGGCTTGAGCAGCAAGCCCCCCATCACGGCGCCCAAAATGATGGCCACCACGGTCAATCCCTCCATCCAGCTATTGGCCAGAACGAGTTGGTTGGGAGGAAGGTATTCAGTGAGAATCCCGTACTTGGCCGGTGAATAGGCGGCAGCACCCAGGCCGACCAAAGCATACGCGTAAAGTGGATTGACCCCTGCAAGCATGGCCAGGCAACCCGCCAGCTTGATGAGGT
>JAJZHC010000198.1 GCA_021804705.1 Pseudomonadota bacterium | reverse complement strand
CCCACATACAGGAAGATGGGGGGCGTGGTGTTCAACCGGTTGATCTGTTGCATCTTGAATATGTCCAGATCCACACCACGGCTCCACAGCACGATATTGCGAAACCCGTAATCCTGCAAATCCTTCACCACTACCGGGGTTGGCGCCATGACGGCATGGGATGGCCCATGAAACCAGCGCAGGAAGGCGTAGGTCCAGGACAACGGAATGGCAAAACGGGCCTTGACGTATTCCGGAAAGCGCGTGTGGTACGCCGTGGTGAAGGCAAGCCCGCTGCGTATTGCATAGGCTCGCGCCGCCATGCCCAGCGGGCCTTCGGTGGCAATGTGCAGAGCGTCTGGCGCGTAATTGCGAATGCGCTGGCGCAGGCGTGCGCCGGGAAACAGCGAGAGCCGGATGTCGGGGTAGGTGGGACAGGGCAGCGTCTTGAATTCCTGGGGCGTAAGGATATCCACCTGATGCCCCAGGGCCTCCAGTTCCCGGCGTGTGTTTTTGAGCGTGCGCACCACGCCATTCACCTGGGGACTCCAGGCATCGGTCACGATCATGATTTTCATAGCACCGCCTCCAGGGTAACGTCGTCTTCCAGAATCGTGGGGCCCAAGTGAAGTGGCGCGACAATCCGGTTGCGCCATTCAATGATCTTGAGTTCGCCTTCCAGGGTTTCAACCAGGGCACTCATGCTCTCCACCCAGTCCCCGTCATTGCAATACAAGGTGCCGTTGACGTCGCGAATCTCTGCCTTGTGGATATGTCCGCACACCACGCCCTGGCAGCCACGTCGGCGCGCTTCCTCGGTCATGACCTCTTCGAAGGCGGCAATGTAGTTGACGGCGTTTTTGACCTGTTGCTTGAGGTATTGGGAAACCGACCAGTAAGGCATGCCCAGGCGAGCGCGTACCGCATTGAACCATTGGTTGAACTTGAGGATGAGGGTATAGAGCCCGTCTCCCAGATGGGAAAGCCAGCGCGCGTGCTGGGTCACCCCGTCAAACAGGTCGCCGTGCACCACCCAGAGCTTTCGCCCATCGGCCAGCGTATGAGTGGTTTCCTGCAACACTTCGATGTCACCAAATGCCAGCCCGGTAAACTGCCGCGCAAGCTCGTCGTGGTTGCCCGGAACGTACACGACGCGCGTGCCTTTCCTGGCCTTGCGCAGCAGCTTTTGCACCACATCGTTATGGGTTTGAGGCCAGTACCAACCTTTTTTCAACTGCCATCCATCCAGAATGTCGCCCACCAGATAAAACGTTTGTGCCTCATGGCAGCGTAGAAAATCGAGCAGGTATTCGGCTTTGCAACCCGGTGTACCGAGGTGGATGTCTGAAATCCAGATGGCGCGATAACTGAAATGCGCGCCTTGCGAGTGCACTTCGGCTGGATCGGCAGCTGCGAGATGCGGCGGTTTGGGTGAAGTCAAATGTGCAGTGTCCCATTCATGGTTGTGCACATTGGGCCACGACGCCATGACCCTCCTGTTACGGTTGGGTTAAGTTTTTGTGACGGGTGGCGCGATCAGGCGTTTCAACAGCTCCAGCGGGACGAGGGCACCCACTCCCACCGCAAAGGCCGCCAGCCAGTACGCCCAGGACAAGGTCTTGAAGGCGAATATCTCGGCTAGCTGGGGCACTGTCGTCACCAGCAGCAGTCCAGCCAGGGCGCCCGCCAGAACCCAGACTCCGGCCTTGGGAAAACCACTGAACAAGGCACGCAGCCCGGGCCTGGGGGAACGGGAGGACAGAATGAGGGCGCCGTTCGTCCCGATCAGCGCAATGAAGGCCATGGCCCGCGCAGCATCGGGCGCCATACCCCGGGCCATGGCCCACAAGTATGGGGCGCTGGCCATGGCCGTGGCCACGATACCCAGCAGCACGCAGGCAACAAGCTGGCGAGCCGACACCAGAGGCTCGCCCTGCGAGCGTGGGGGCCCCTCCATGAACTGCGATTCGCGCTGCTCGGCTTCGAATACGATGGAACAGGCAGGGTCGATCACCAGCTCGAGAAAAGCGATGTGCACGGGGGCAAGCACCAGCGGCAATCCCAGGAGCAGGGGCAACATGCTTAACCCGATAGTGGGGACATGGACGGCGATGGTGTAGACCAGGGCCTGGCGCAGGTTGGCGTAAATGCGACGCCCCAACCCGATGGCCGTGACGATCGCCGCAAAATCGTCTTCCAGCAAAACCAGCGCTGCAGCTTCACGCGCCACATCGGTGCCGCGTTTTCCCATGGCGATGCCGATATGGGCTGCCTTGAGCGCGGGCGCATCATTGACACCATCCCCTGTCATGGCAACGATTCCCCCCTGGGCCTTGAGCGTCTCCACCAGCAACAGTTTCTGCGCCGGGGTGACACGCGCGAAGACACTGGCTTGGGCCACACGCTGCGCCACTTCGGTTTCAGACCAGGTCACGAGGTCAACCCCAGTGATGACCTGTCCATGATCGATACCGGCGAGTGCGGCGATGGCGATGGCTGTCCTGGGATGGTCGCCCGTGATCATGATGACGCGGATGCCGGCCCGACGGCAGCGCGCCACGGCAGCCGGAACTTCGGGCCTCAAGGGATCAGACAACCCCACCAGCCCAACCCATTGAAAATCGAAATCATGCTGAATCTCGGGCCAGTCCCCTCCGCGGTGCGTGGCGCGAGCCACGCCCAGAACACGCAGGCCGCGGTCTGCCATGCGCTCAGCCTGCAATGCCATTTCCTGGCGCGCTGCTACGGGCAGATGGCATAAGTCCGCAATGGCTTCAGGGGCTCCCTTGG
>JAJZHC010000197.1 GCA_021804705.1 Pseudomonadota bacterium | reverse complement strand
ACAGAGAAAACAGCTGCGCGGCAGCTGCCATAAAAATGCATCGCGATTTGACAAGAGGGGGGCCCGTCCTTGATCATCGCACCCATGAACATGCATTCTACTGCGCCGCACGCTGTTGCCCCCGTTTCTTCAGCTCCGAAAAACGCAACGAAATGGTCCATCGAAGCCATCGAAGCGCTGTTCGAACTGCCTTTCAATGACCTGGTCTGGCGGGCGCAATCTGCGCATCGAGCCCATTTCGACCCCAACGGGATCCAGCTCTCCACCCTGCTGTCGGTCAAGACTGGCGGGTGCCCGGAGGACTGCGGTTATTGCCCGCAATCGGCGCGTCATCCCACTGCCGTAGCAGCTCAGGCCATTCTCTCCACCGAGGCAGTGCTGGCAGCAGCCCAGGCAGCCAAAGCCGCCGGGGCTTCACGCTTCTGCATGGGTGCCGCCTGGCGCAGCCCCAAGGAACGCGACCTCAACGCCGTCATCGACATGATCGAGGGCGTGCGCGCCCTGGGCCTTGAAACCTGTGCCACGCTGGGAATGCTCAAGCCAGAGCAGGCCGAACGCCTCAAGCAGTCAGGCCTCGACTACTACAACCATAACCTCGACACGGCGCGCGAGTTTTACGGCGAAGTCATCCATACACGGGAATACCAGGACCGCCTGGACACGCTCGCAGCCGTCCGCGAGGCCGGCATGCATGTATGCTGCGGCGGAATTGTGGGCATGGGCGAAACCCGCCGCATGCGTGCCGGGTTGCTGTTTGAACTGGCCAACCTGGATCCGGTGCCGGAGTCGGTGCCCATCAACCTTCTGGTGCAGGTGGAGGGCACGCCGTTGCATGGCACCGAGGCGCTCGACCCGTTTGAGTTTGTGCGCACCATCGCGTGCGCGCGCATCACCATGCCCGCCTCGCGCGTCAGACTCTCTGCAGGGCGCGAATCCCTGTCCGACGAAATGCAGGCGCTGTGTTTTCTGGCAGGTGCCAATTCCATCTTTTACGGCGAAAAACTGCTCACCACCGGCAATCCCGACGTGCAGCGCGACCAACGCCTGTTTGAACGACTGGGGCTGCACGCCGAGTGACGCTCGAGAAAGCCCGGGTTCGTCGCAATTTCAATCGAAGCGCTGCTTTCTACGCCGACCGGGCCTTTCTGGCCCGGGAAGTGGGCGGACGGCTACTGGAACATTTTGAGTTCCTGAAAATCCAGCCCACCCGCATCCTGGATTTGGGAGCGGGCACCGGATTTGCTGGTGATGGCCTGCGCCACCGGTTTCCCCAGGCAGCCCTTTTTTCACTCGATATTGCCGATGCCCTATTGCGAGCCAACCCCTGGCGACCCCATCCCTGGTGGCGCCGCCTTTCAACACCGGACACCCGCTTTGCACTCTGTGCCGATGCTGAACGTATGCCGCTTCGCGCCGCCAGCATGGATATCGTCTGGTCTAACCTGATGCTGCCCTGGACGTCACTCGAGACCACCTTGAAGGAAATTTATCGTGTGCTGGGCCCCGAGGGCCTGTTCATGTTCAGCACGCTGGGGCCGGACACCCTGAAGGAGCTGCGCGCTGCTTTTGCCGAATTAGGCAATGAAGAGGCCCATGTGCAGCAGTTTATGGACATGCATGACGTGGGGGATGCGCTGGTGCATGCCGGTTTTTCCAACCCGGTCATGGATCGCGAAAACCTGCAGGTCACCTACACCGATCTTGCAGCCCTGCTGCAGGACCTGCGCCTTGCTGGAGGGGCAAACGCCCTTCCTGGCCGCCCGCGTGGGCTGATGGGGCGACAGCGCTGGCAAGCCCTGACAGGGGCTTACGAACGGCTGCGCCGCGAGGGGGTGCTTCCAGCCACCTTCGAAATTGTCTATGGCCACGCCTGGAAGCCCGCTCCCCGCAAGACCCCGGAAGGTCGTCCGGTTATCGAGGTGCGACCCGCCTGATCAGTACATGGGTTTCTTTTTGGCGTGGTTATAATTCTCGATGCCCGCCAGGATTTCTGCCTTGGCCTCTTCCTGCCCTACCCAACCCTCGATCTTGACCCACTTGCCCGGTTCCAGATCCTTGTAATGCTCGAAGAAGTGGGCAATCTGGCTCAGCGAGATTTCAGGCAGATCACGCGGGCTCTGGATGGTGCGGTAGAGGTTGCACAGCTTGTCCACCGGTACCGCCAACAGCTTGGCATCGCCACCCGCCTCATCCGTCATCTTGAGCATGCCCACGGGGCGACAGCGCACCACCACCCCGGTAATCAGGGGAATGGGGGTCAACACCAGTACGTCCACGGGATCGCCGTCGTCGGAGAGGGTTTTGGGAATGTACCCATAGTTGCAGGGGTAGTGCATGGCCGTGGACATGAACCGATCCACGAACATGGCCCCGGTTTCCTTGTCCAGTTCGTATTTGATGGGCTCGCCATTCATGGGAATTTCGATGATGACGTTAAAATCGTTGGGAATGTCCCGCCCGGCTGGTACTCGATCAAGATTCATATACAGCGTCCTGTGAAAAATATGTACTGCCCGCAATTATAGCGCTGCCCAGTGTTTCTGGCTTCTGCTAAACTGGGAGAGGCCTTAATTTTGACTGTGGCCCTCTGGGAAATCGGAAGGAATTGTGTTCATGCATGTCGTCGTCCTGGGTGCCGGGATTCTGGGTGTCAGCAGTGCCTGGTACTTGCGCGAGGCAGGACATCAGGTCACCGTCATCGAACGTCAGGCCGAAGCCGCCCTGGAAACCAGCTTTGCCAATGGCGGCCAGCTTTCTGCCGGCCACGTGGAGCCCTGGGCCAGTCCCGAAACGTTTC
>JAJZHC010000196.1 GCA_021804705.1 Pseudomonadota bacterium | reverse complement strand
CGTCCCGGCTGCGGCCCCGGCGATGATTGTGGCAATCAAGGGTGACATGAGGGTCTTGTGCGCCTGAAAAAGTGACTCAAGGATGCATTATACGGGTGGACCTCAGGAATCCTGAACCATCCAGATGAAATTTCCCATGCGCCCGGTCACACCCTGATCACGCCGGTGCGAAAAAAAACTGGCCGGCTGGCCCACCGTGCAAAAACCGCCGCCATGCACCTGGGTGACCCCCAGACGGGCGAGGCGCAGACGCGCCAGGTGATACAGGTCGGCCCACCATTTGCCCGGTGCCCCGGGCTTGAAGGCCTCAGCCGCTGCAGGATCGGTGACAAGAAAGGCGGCACGCACCTCGTCACCTACTTCATAGGCCTGCGGCCCGATGGTGGGGCCCAGCCACACCAGGATGCCGTCAGGCGCCACCGCCATGGCCCGCACCGTGGCTTCGATCACCCCAGCCGCCATGCCCCGCCAGCCCGCGTGGGCAGCCGCCACGACCCGCTCACGCTGGTGACAGAACAACAGGGGCATGCAGTCCGCGGTCAACACCGCACAGGCCATCCCTGCCACGCGGCACACACTGGCATCGGCCTGGCGCTCGAGGGCGTCCTCTCCGGCCTCGACCACCGTGGTGCCGTGCACCTGGTGCAGCCAACAGGGCTTGGCTCCCAGGACCTCGGTGACACGCCGCCGGTTTTCAGCCACATGCGCCGGATCGTCACCGCAGCGCGACCCGAGATTGAGGCTTTCCCAGCCGTTCTGGCTGACCCCTCCCGTCCGGGTGGTGGACAGGGTACCCACCCAGGAGGGCGCCGGCCAGAGAGCGCCAAACCCCAACGCCGCGTCACTCATGACGGGCCTCGCGCAAGGCAGTGATCAGGGTGGCCATGTCGGGGGCCATGGGAATTTCCCAATGCACCGGCAACCCGCTGTCGGGGTGCACGAGCCCCAGTCGATAGGCGTGCAGCGCCTGGCGCCCAAACTGCCGCAGGGCCTCCATGGCCTGCGCGTCCAGACGGGCAGCACGCCCGCCGTAAACAGGGTCTGCCGCCAGGGGAAACCCCAGGTGCTGCATGTGAACGCGAATCTGGTGCGTGCGTCCGGTCTGCAGTCGACACTCCACCAGGGTATGGCAAGGCAGGCGCTCCACCACGGCGTAGTGGGTGACCGCCGGACGCCCACCACTCACCACCGCCATGCGCGTGCGCTGGGTGGGGTGGCGGCCGATGGGCGCATCCACGGTGCCATCGTGCTTGACCTGTCCCTGCACCAGGGCCCAATAGTGGCGATGCACCGTGCGCGCCTGCAGCTGGCGCACCAGCTCGGCATGGGCCGGCAGCGTGCGCGCCACCACCATCAACCCACTGGTGTCCTTGTCCAGGCGGTGAACGATGCCGCAACGCGGCACGGCACCCAGGCGCGAATCGCGATGCAGCAGGGCGTTTTGCAGCGTGCCGCTGCGGTTGCCGTTACCCGGGTGGACCACCAGTCCCGGGGGCTTATTGATGACCAGCAAAGCGGCGTCTTCATACACGGCCTCGATGTCGATGGCTTCGGCAACGATATCTTCTGCGTCCGCATCGTCGGGAATCTGCATCGTCACGCGCTCGCCACTCCACACCTTCATCTTGGGCTCGGCCGGGACCCCATCGAGCAGAATGCATCCTTCCCGAACCCAACGCTGCAGGCGGCTGCGCGAAAAATCAGGAAACAATCGCACCAGCGCCTGGTCCAGCCGAAGCCCGGCACATTCCAGTGGCATGCTCGTTTCGATCGGGTCTGTTTCTTCTGGGCTGGTATAATCCGGGGATTGCATAATGGCATCTGCTATGACGAACTCCAGTTTAACGCGAATCGTGCCCCTCTTACTGGTGGCGCTCCTCACAGGCTGCGGCGCCTTTGAAAACGATGCCGACCCCACCAAGGACTGGTCGGCGGCGAAGCTGCATTCCGAAGCGAAAGCCGCGCTCAACGACGGCAATTACGAACAGGCCTCCAAGCTGTACGAGTCACTCGAATCGCGCTACCCCTACGGAGCCTACTCGCAGCAAGCACAACTGGAGCAGATCTACTCCTACTACAAACAGCACGAAACCGCATCGGCCATCAGCGAGGCGGACCGCTTCATCAAGGCCCACCCCAACCATCCGAGCGTGGATTACGCCTATTACATGAAGGGACTGGCCAACTTTAGCGACGACCTGGGTCTGTTTGGCATGTATAGCGAACAGGACCTCGCCCAGCGGGACATCAAACCCACACGTGAAGCGTTTGACGCCTTCAAGGAACTCGTCACCCGCTTTCCCAACAGCCGCTACGCGGAAGACGCCACAGTGCGCATGACCTACCTCGTCAATGCCATGGCCCAGGGCGACATTGCCACCGCACGCTACTATTACAGGCGCCAGGCCTATATTGCGGCAGCCAACCGGGCCCAGGAAATCCTCAAGAGTTACCCCAGGACGCCGGCTGTGGAAGAAGCGCTATTCATCATGTACGGCAGCTACAATGCCATGGGACTTCAGCAGCTGCGGGACGACACCCTGCGCATCATGCAGATGGATTTTCCCAACAGCAAGTTTATGAACAAGGAACAGGAGAAGGTCGCGGCAAAGCGTCCCTGGTGGCGACCGTTCTGGTAGGGGCCAGATGCACCCTTAAGGCCGGGGGTCAGGTTTGGGGGGCGTCTCCACCAGCCGGTAGTAGGTTTCTCCCTGGCGCACCATGCCAAGTTCCACCCGAGCGCGCTCTTCAAGCGCATCAGACCCCTTGCGCAAGTCCTGCACCTCTGCCGAAAGTGCCTCGTTGCGCTTTTGCAATTCCTGGTTGGT
>JAJZHC010000195.1 GCA_021804705.1 Pseudomonadota bacterium | reverse complement strand
GACAGCGGCCGTGCCGTTGCCGCCATAGCCCATTTTTACCGCGTATTTCCCGAGCAGATCCTCGTGGTTCATGACGAGCTGGATTTGCCTCCCGGAGGCATCAAGCTCAAGAAAGGGGGGGGTGCTGCGGGCCATAATGGTCTGAAAGACCTGCTGCTCGCCCTGGATTCACCAGACTTCTGGCGGCTGCGGGTGGGTATCGGGCACCCCGGGCAGCGTCACGAGGTGGTGGATTATGTGCTGCATCGACCCGCAAAAGCCGAACAGGAAGCCATTGATGCGGCCCTGGAGCGCGCCCTGAATATCTTGCCGCAACTGGTGCAGGGCCAGACAGAAGCGGCTTTAATGACCCTCCATACGCCACCCAAAGCGGGTGTGACAACCAAGGATTGAAGGCATGAGTCTCAAATGCGGTATCGTGGGGCTACCCAACGTGGGCAAGTCCACCCTCTTCAATGCGTTGACCAAAGCGGGCATCGCGGCCGAGAACTATCCCTTCTGCACCATCGAACCCAATGTGGGTGTGGTGGAAGTACCCGACTCGCGCCTGGCGGCCCTGTCGGAGATTGTACGGCCCGAACGCGTGGTGCCGGCCGTGACTGAATTCGTGGACATTGCGGGTCTGGTGGCAGGGGCCTCGAAGGGAGAAGGCCTGGGCAACCAGTTCCTCGCCAATATTCGTGAAACGGATGCCATTGCCCATGTCGTCCGTTGCTTCGAAGACCCTAATGTGGTGCATGTGGCCGGGCGGGTCCATCCCGTAGATGACATCGAAACCATCAACACAGAGCTTGCACTGGCTGATCTTTCCACCGTGGAAAAGGCGGTGGTCCGTACCCAGAAGGCTGCCCGCGCGGGCGACAAGGAAGCGGTGCGCCTCCTCGCATTACTGGACAGGGTGCAACGGCAACTCAATACAGGGCAACCCGTGCGCGCCATGGGGCTGGACGCCGATGATCTGGAACTGTTGAAACCGCTTTGTTTGATCACCGCAAAGCCCACGCTGTATGTGGCCAATGTGCTGGAAGGCGGTTTCGATCACAATCCGCTGCTGGCCCAGGTCGAGGCTCATGCGCGCGCCGAAGGGGCGCCTGTGGTGCCCATCTGTGCAGCCATGGAAGCCCAGATGGCCGATCTGGATGATGAGGGCAAGGCGCTTTTCCTGGCCGACATGGGCCTCGCTGAAGCCGGGCTGGACCGCCTGATCCGTGCCGTGTACCGTTTGCTGGGACTGGAAACTTATTTCACCGCAGGGGTCAAAGAGGTGCGTGCTTGGACCATCCACGCGGGGGATACGGCCCCTCGCGCTGCTGCTGTCATCCATAACGATTTTGAACGCGGCTTCATTCGCGCCGAAGTCATTGCTTTCGCGGACTTCGTGGCCTGCCGGGGCGAGCAGGGTGCCAAGGAAGCCGGGAAAATGCGTCTGGAGGGTAAAGAATACAGGGTTCAAGACGGCGATGTGATGCATTTTCGATTCAACGTCTAGTCTTCCCCTATAATGCAAGCTACACGCAATTGTAACCAATTATTGCGGCAGGAATTTCCTGCGCCAACTGAGGGAGTGGCAGGCCATCGATACGATTAACATGTTGGGCAAAGGACGCGGCGCTGTGCTGCTTTTGCACGGCCTGTACGGTACGCCGCAGCAGCTGCAATACATTGGCCGCAAGCTCAATGTGGCTGGCGGCTATACCGTCCGCATCCCCAATATTCAGGGATATTCCGTCTTCGACGAGGCCATTCCGAGCCAGACCACCCACTGGAGGCATTGGCTGGAACAGGTCGAAGCGCAATTTGACGCATTGAAGCGCGAACATGAGGAGGTCAGCGTTGCGGGGCTTTGCATCGGCGCCGACCTGTGCCTCATGCTGGCTGCAAAACGCAGCGTGGACATCCATGCGCTCTGTCTTTACTCTGCGCCCTTGCGTTACGATGGCTGGAACGTGACCTGGATGCGCTGGTTCAAGTTTCTGGGGTATTACACGCCGGTGCGATTCATGATGTCGCTCACCGAGCGTCCGCCCTATGGCCTCAAGGATGAGCGTATCCGTCAGTGGGTGGCTACCCAGATGGCCAGGAGGGGAACCTCCGCCCTGGGCTCTTCGCAATCTCCGCTGACGGGCGTATTCGAGTCCGAGCGGCTGATGAAGGAAGTGCGTCGCAACCTTTACGCAGTTTCAGCGCCCACGCTGATCATGCATGCCATCGAAGACGATCTGGCCAGTCCGCGTAACGCTGACATCATTGAAAGGAGCGTCGCTTCCCGGCAGGTCAAAAAGGTTCTGCTGGAAAATTGCTATCACATCATTACCATGGATTTTGAAAAGGAGCGCGTCGCCCAGGAAACGCTGGAGTTCATCAGGTCAAAATCGGCACCCATGGTGCAGGATGGCGGCCTGGGACTGCAGTTGGTGGGCTGAAGCAGAAAATATGAGTTCATTGCCTGTCATTCAAAAAATGTTGGTGGAAGAATTCGGGTTGACGCCAGAACAGGTGCAACCCGAGTCCCGACTGGAAGAGTTGGGCGTCGATTCCCTGGCCACGGTGGAGTTCATGTTCATGCTGGAAGACAAGTTCAAGCTGAAGATGACAGGAGAACCCGTTCCCATCAAAACGGTGGGCGATATTGCCCGTGAAGTGGATGTGATGGTGACGCAGCAAGGCATATCGCTTGGCGACGGGGGTACCCTTTCCTGATCATGCGTCGTGTTGTCGTTACCGGAGTCGGCGCGCTCACGCCATTGGGAGAGGGCGCCGACAGTCTCATCACTGCGCTCAACCAGGGGCGGTCCGGGGTGCGTGCTCTCGATACGCCCTGGATAGGAAGCCTGGCTTCGCCGCTTGCGG
>JAJZHC010000194.1 GCA_021804705.1 Pseudomonadota bacterium | reverse complement strand
TTCGGCGTTTCTCAGCAGCTCGTCGGGGTCGCGCCCGTCCGCAGGAAAAAGGGCTACCCCGAGGCTTGCCGAGAGATACGCCTCGACGCCATGGTCCAGGGTGAAGGGGCGCACCAGCGCGCCCAGAAACTTCTGCGCCACTTGCGCGGCTTCCTCGGGTTGCCCCACATCCGAGAGCACAATGCCAAACTCGTCGCCCACGAGGCGGCTGACCGTGTCGCCTGCGCGCGTACAGGACAGCAGTCGTTGCGCCACTTCCACCAGCAGGCGATCGCCCACCGCATGACCATGGCTGTTGTTGATGAGATTGAAGCCGTCGAGGTTGAGCGTCAGCACGGTCATGAGCTTGCCGCTGCGCTCGGCGCGGGCCATGGACTGGATCATACGATCACGCAGCAGATGACGGTTGGGCAACCCGGTCAGGGCATCGAACTGTGCAAGGTAAGCGAGTTTCTGGTCCGACTTGCGCTGTTCCAGCAGCACCACCACCAGGCGGGCCAACTGGGTGAGGGCCCGGCGCTGCGCCGCATCGAGGATGCGCGGCTGTTGGTCCAGCACGCACAGGGTGCCCAGGGCAAAGCCTTCGGCATTGTAGAGCGGCATGCCCGCATAAAAGCGGAAATGCGGCGCGTCCAGTACCAGGGGGTTGTGATCAAAGCGTGGGTCCAGCAGGGTATCGGGTATTTCCATGATGTCCTGGCCACGAATGGCGTGGGTACAGAAGGAAATCTCACGGGGCGTTTCATGCAGGTCAGTGAGCCCCTGGCTGGATTTAAACCACTGACGGCGGCGATCCACCAGGCTGATGAGGGCGACGGGCGCGGCGCAGATCTGTGCGGCCAGTTCGGTGAGGTGGTCGAACAGGGGGTCGCGCGGCGTGTCCAGGACGCGATAGGCATCGAGTGCCATGAGCCGTTCCTCTTCATCTTGCGGCAAATCTCGTAGATCGATGTCCATCCCCTACCTCTTTCTTCTGACTGTTTGTGCGACATCTTACGGCGCACCTTCAGGCGGCGATGCAGGGAACTTCGGAGACTTGCTGTAGGGAATTCTGGATGCGCCGCTAAAACTTAAGCGCAGAGACTGACGAGGGTGGGCACCAGCTCGCTGGCGGTGGCGCTTTTGCTGACAAAAGCCACGGCCCCGGCCGCGAGCGACTCTTCGCGATAGATGGGCATGTCGTTACTGGAGTGCATGACCACGCGGGTGCCCGGATAGCGCACCTGGATTTCGCGCACGGCCTCGATGCCGTTCATGCCGGGCAGGACGATGTCCATGATGACAAGGTGTGGCGCCTGGGTGGCACAGAGCGCCAGCGCGTCTTCGGCGCTGCTGGCGGCCAGCACGCGGGCACCCACGAAGGACGCCCCCAGCAGGCCCAGCATGGCAGCCTGCGTGGCAGGGTGGTCCTCGACGATGAGAATCGTCAACGGGTCAATGGAATATGCGCACATGGCCTGCACTGTAGCGTCCTGCAGACCCTGGTGTCTGTAGGGAATTCTTGATGAAATGACTCATTCCAGGGTGGTCAGGCCATACTGGATGGCAAACTTGATGAGCCCTGCCAGTTCCGTGATGTGCAGTTTCTGCATCAGGCGGCTGCGGTAACTGTCCACCGTCTTGGGCGAGAGATGCAGCATCTCGCCAATGGCGGCGCTGGAATGTCCGTCGGCCACCAGCTTGATGATCTCGCGTTCGCGCCGGCTCAAGCTCTCCAGCGGACTGGTGCCACTGCGCCCGCTCAGCCCCTCGGCCACGATCTCGGCCACCTTGGGGCTTAAGTAACGGCGCCCGGTATACACCATGCGCACCGCCTCGATAATTTCGCGCGCGGCCGATTCCTTCAGCAGGTAGCCGCGCGCGCCCGCCTCCAGGGCGTGGAACACATGCTGCGCGCCCGAATGCATGGAGAGGATGACCACAGGCAGGCGGGGCCATTGCACCAGGAGCTGGCGCGTGGTCTCGATGCCGTCCTGTCCGGGCATGGAAATGTCCAGGATCACCACATCGGGCTGCAAGGTCCTCACCTGGAGGAGGGCCTCATGGCCGTTGGTGGCCGTGCCCACCACGGCCAGGTCCGCCTGGGTGGCCAGCAGCGTCACCAGCCCCTCGCGCACGATGGCATGGTCGTCCGCGAGGAACACGCGGATGCTCATGCGGGGCGCACCACGTCGATGGTGATGGTGGTGCCCTCACCGCAGGCGGACTGCAGCGCAAACGCCGCACCCACGGCCTGGGCCCGCTCGCGCATGGTGGTCATGCCCATGCCCGTGGTTCTGCCATCGGCAGCCCGCCGTTGCGGGTCAAACCCGCACCCGTTGTCCGCCACGCACAGGCGCACCCCCTCGGCACTGCCCTCCACGGTGATGGCAATGTCGGTGGCCTGGGCATGCTTGACGGTATTGTTGAGCGCCTCCTGGACGATGCGAAACAGGGCAATCTCCACCGTGGGGGGCAGGCGCGGCCGGGGCTCGCTGCCATGCACCCTCAGGGTGAAGCCGCTGCGCTGGGCCACCCGTTGCGCGTGGTCTTTGAGTGCTGCCAAGAGGCCCAGCTCATCGAGGCCCGGAGGGCGCAGTGTCACCATCACATGACGCAGATGCTGGGTGGTATGTTCCAGCAGACGCTGCGAATCATCCAGGCGCGGCCCCACCAGGGCCGCCGCTTCGGGCGGTAGGGCGTTGCGGATCATGCTGAGGTTGAGGCTCAGGGCCGTCAGCTCCTGTCCCACCGAATCATGCAGTTCGCGCGCCAGCAGGCGCCGCTCGTTTTCCTGGACTTCCAGCAATTGGCGCGACATGGCCTGCAGCTGCCGGGCGTATTCCGCCACGGCGGCTTCCGCCCGACGGCGCGCCTCGCGGCGC
>JAJZHC010000193.1 GCA_021804705.1 Pseudomonadota bacterium | reverse complement strand
CGGATTTGACATGGCAAGGACCTCAAAAAATTGTGCAGCACACAACGATCAGGCTATAATCTGGACCATAGCAGCCCTGATAATTTAACACATAAATTTATAAAAACAATAGGTTACACATAAATTTGCAGCGCATTAATATTTTACTGCAACGCACAAAAAAAGATTGACATAGGCTCCCGGGGTCTGTATCGTAGGAATTGTTGCGACGCAGCATACATGGCGTCGAGAAAGACCAACCCTTGAGTTTCGACCCTTTGTAAGGAGTGCGCCAAATGTACAACACGCCCGAACAAGTTACCGAGTTTAACAAATCCGCAGTCAATGCGGCACTGCAACTGACCAAGATCATCCTGGACACCACCGAGCGCTTTGTGGGACTGCAGCTGGAAGCCGGCAAGGATTCGTTTGCCGAAGCCAGCGAAACCCTGCGCACCCTGACCGAATCCCGCGACCCGCAACAACTGCTGGATCTGCGCGCCAAGCTGACGGAAAAGGGTGTGGAGAAGGCAACTGCTTATTCCCGCAGCCTGTACGACGTGGCCGCCCACGCCCAGGCCCAGGTTTCTGCCCTGTTTGAAGGACAGGCTGCCGACTGGAACCAGTCCATCGCCAGCAGCATCGACAAGGCGGTCAAGGCTGCCCCGGCTGGTGCCGATGTTGCCATCGCCGCCGTGAAATCCACGGTTGCTGCAACCACGGCCGCTCTGGACGGCGTCACCAAAACCGCCAAGCAAATGGCCAGTTTTGCCGACGCCAGCGTCAAGGCCACTGTGGATGCTGCCACTGCAGCCATGAAACCGGCCGCCTGAAACGTCTCCTCCTCCTTTATTGCAAAGGTTCCCTTTCGATAAAGGCTTCAACCCCACAGGGATTCCTGTGGGGTTTTTTTTACCCTAAAACATGTGCTGCCCGCCGTTGATGGAAATATTGGCACCCGTAATGAAGGCGGCTTCATCCGAAGCGAGGTAGACAATCAACCCGGCCACTTCTTCGGGTTTTCCCAGTCGGCCCACCGGAATCTGCGGCAGGATCTTGGCTTCAAGAATTTCCTGCGGAATGGCTGTCACCATCTTGGTACCGATGTAACCCGGCGAAATGGTGTTGACGGTCACCCCTTTGCGCGCCACTTCCAGCGCCAATGACTTGGTGAAGCCATGCATGCCCGCTTTGGCCGCAGCATAATTGGTCTGGCCGAAGGCCCCCTTCTGGCCGTTGACCGACGAGACGTTGATGACGCGCCCCCAGCCCCGGTCCACCATGCCATCCATGAAGGGTTTGGTCATGTTGAACACGCTGTTGAGATTGGTGTTGATGACGGCATCCCAATCGATCTTGGTCATTTTCTTGAAGGTCATGTCGCGTGTGATGCCGGCGTTGTTGACCAGCACGTCCACCTGCCCCACATCGGCCACCACCCGGGCGGCCATGCGCACGCAATCGTCAGGATCGCCCACATCCACGGGATAGGCATGAAAGTCGTAACCCCGCTCACGCATGCCGGTCAACCAGGCATCTGCCGTTTTGTTGCTGGGCGAACAGGTGGTCACCACGGTGTAACCCAGATCAGCCAGCTTGACGCAAATGGATTCGCCCAGCCCCCCCATGCCCCCTGTCACCAATACCACGCGTTTTTGCATTGTCATTCCTCCATTGTGTTGAATCAGCAACGTGCCTGAACATATCGCCCCGGCGCGGGCTCGATGGGCGGGTACTGCGTACTCCCCAGCTGTTGAGGTGCCGGAACGCGCTGTGGATTGAGGCGATCCATCCAGTCGCCCCAATGCACCCACCAGCTACCCGGTACGGCGGCGGCACTGTCCATCCAGGCCTCTGCCGTGCCACCCAGCGTGCCACCTGTCCAGTAATTCCGCTTGTTTTTGGAGGCCGGGTTGATGGAGCCGGCAATATGGCCGCTTGCGCCCAGGACGAATTCCAGCGGGCCGGACAGCAGCCGGGTAGCCTGGAAAGCCGATTTCCACGGCACGATATGATCCTCGCGGGCGCCAAAGACATAGGCAGGCATGTCGATGCGCGACAGGTCCACGGGTCGGCCCAGCACGGTCAGGGCATTGGGCTGGCAGAGTTCGTTTTGCAGGTAGAGATGGCGCAGATACCAGGCAAACATGGGGCCGGGCAGGTTGGTGCCGTCCCCGTTCCAGTACAGCAGATCAAAGGCAGGTGGCTTCTCGCCCTTGAGGTAATTGTTGACCACATAAGGCCAGATCAGGTCGTTGGCGCGCAGACTGGAAAAGGCCACGGCCAGTTCCTGTCCCGGCACGACGCCGCCATGCGCCAGCTGTTTTTCGCGCATCTCGACGAAGGACCGATCGATGTACACCCCGATCTCGCCCACATCGGAATAATCCAGCAACGTAGCCATCAGCGTGAGTGACGCCACAGGCAAGGGTTCATCCACGGCGTAAACCGCCAGCGCGCAGGACAGCAACGCGCCCCCCACGCAAAAACCCAGGGCGTCAATTTTTTCCGTGCCTGCAATGTCCCGGGTCACGCGGATGGACGTAGCCACCCCTTTCTCGATGTAGTCATCCCAGGTCACGTGCTTGAGCGACTCATCGATGTTGCGCCAGGACACCAGGAACACGGTGTGCCCCCGGTCGACGGCGTATTTGACGAGCGAATTGGACGGCTCGAGATCCATGATGTAGAACTTGTTGATACACGGCGGCACCATCAGCAAGGGCCTCGAAGCGACCTCGGGCGTGGTGGGCGCGTACTGCAGCAACTGGAACAGTTCGTTTTCGAAGACCACGGCCCCGGGCGTCACGGCAATGTTGCGTCCCACTTCAAACACCGATTCGTCGGTCATGGAAATGCGTCCCTTTTCCATGTCCGAAACGAGATTTTGC
>JAJZHC010000192.1 GCA_021804705.1 Pseudomonadota bacterium | reverse complement strand
AAGAGCAGCTGACGGCCAGCGTTTCAGCCCAATCGGGTGGCGCGGCGGCCCAGGCCTCGGCGCCGGGATGTTCATCGAAGGGGGTGGCCAGCACCTCCTGCAATTGCGCCAGCACCTCGGGTCGGCCCTCGTGCGCGGCGCGGATGGCAGTTTCTGCCAGGTAATTGCGCAGCACGAATTTGGGGTTGGCGCGCAGCATGGCCGACTGGCGCGGCCCATCCTCAGAATCTTCCCATTCCAGGCGCGCGCGCCATGCGCACAGCCAGCCGTCGCAGGCGGTGCGGTCCAGCACCAGGTTGCGCACCGCATCGTCCGCGCCTGTCTTGCGCGGCAGGCGCGAGAGGGCGCGAAAGAAGTGCGTGAAATCCGTACGGTTTTGATGCAGGAGGCGCATCAGGCGCCCAACCAGCTGGGCATCGTCTGCGCGTGGGCGCATCAGGCCCAGCTTGCGTCGAAACGCCGCATCCAGGGCCTTCTGGAAGGCGGGCTCATAGCGCGCCAGCGCCTCGTGCAGGGCTTCTTCGTCGCCAATCAACGGCAGCAGGGCGCTACCCAGTGCGCCACAATTCCACCAGCCGATGCGGGGCTGCTGGCCGTAGGCGTAGCGCCCTTCCCGGTCGGAGTGGTTGCACACATGGTTGAGGTTGAAAGCGTCCATGAACCCGAAGGGCCCGTAGTCCAGCGTCAGCCCCAGAATGGACATGTTGTCCGTGTTCATCACCCCATGGCAGAAGCCCACTGCCTGCCATTGCGCCATCAGTGCGGCGGTGCGCCCAATGACGGCCTCGAGCAGGGCAAGCGCCGGGTTCGGTGCATCGGCACATTGCGGATAAAAACGAGCGATGACGTCGTGAGTCAGCTGGTGCAATGCGTGGGGGTGCCCGTGATGGGCAAAGTGTTCGAAGTGGCCAAAGCGGATGAAACTCTCGGCCACACGCGTCACGATGGCGGCCTGTTCCAGGGTTTCGCGCTGCACCGGCAGGGCGGAACCCACCACGGCCAGCGCGCGCGTGGTGGGAATGCCCAGCCCGGCCATGGCTTCAGAACAGAGGTATTCGCGAATGGAAGAACGCCACACGGCACGGCCGTCCCCCATGCGCGAAAACGGGGTTCTGCCCGCACCCTTCAGCTGGATGTCCTGTGGCACGCCGTAGGCGCTGAGCTGGCCGATGGTATGCGCCCGCCCGTCTCCCAGTTGTCCAGCCCAGACGCCAAACTGGTGGCCGGAATACACGCTGCACCAGGGGGTCTGCGCCACCTTGCCAGACAGCACCTGCAGCCATTCCTCGGTAGGTGCTGCGGGCAGGCCCAGAGCCTGCGCCAGGGGCGCGTTCCAGGCCAGCCAGTGGGGAGAAGTCAAGGGCTCGGTAGGCACCGCAACGATGTGGGGTGCCTCCAGGCCGGCAAAGCCGGAGGTCGGCAGCAACAGGGCGGGTTTGAATGGGGCGTTCATATTAGACCCATTCTACATTCACCCTGCGCCAAAAGGGGATCAGCCTGCCGTGCCCCGCTGGATGAACTCGATCTTGTAGCCGTCCGGATCTTCCACGAAGGCGATGACAGTGGTGCCATGCTTCATGGGGCCTGCCTCACGCACCACCTTGCCACCCCGGGCGCTCACGACAGCACACGCTGCGGCGGCATCTGCCACTTCGATGGCGATGTGGCCAAAGGCATCACCCAGGGTGTAGTGATCGGTGTCCCAGTTATGCGTGAGTTCCAGCACGGCGCCCTCGGCCTCGGGCTGATACCCTACGAAGGCCAGCGTGAAACGGCCTTCGGGGTAATCGTGACGACGCAGTTCATGCATGCCCAGCACCTCACAATAAAATGCCACCGAGCGTTCCAGGTTCGTCACCCGCAACATGGTATGCAACATGCGCATGGTCTTATCCTTTCAGTTGGCGGGCCACTCCGGCTACGCGTTCGCCAAACCGGCGGGCAGTTTCGAGGTCACCAGCCACCAGTTCGTCCACGCCGGCATCCGAAGGCGTTTGCATCATGGCCCCGGAAAACGAACCCACATAGTTTACGTCGTTGCGCTGCGCGGCCTTGCTGTTGGAAGGCATCATGCCCGTACCCACCCAGATGCCACTATGCTGCATGGCCAGCGTAAACAGGTAATGCAGGGTGGAGAGCTTGTCGCCGTTCATGGTTGCCGAATTGGTGAACCCGGCAAAGATCTTGTCCTTCCATTGCTGGCTGAACCAGGGCTTGGAGCTGGCATCGGCAAATTTCTTGAACTGCCAGGAAACACTGCCCATATAGGTGGGCGAACCCATGATGATGGCATCTGCTGCAGACAATGCGGCCCACTGGGCTTCAGTGAGATGGCCTTCGGCATCGATGGCCACGAGCTCGGCCCCCGCTCCCTGGGCAACAGCCTCGGCCTGCTTTTGGGTATGTCCATATCCACTGTGAAATACAACAACGACTTTTGCCATGATGCTCTCCTGTATAATGTACGCACACAAACTATATTGTACGCGCTCGTACTATTATTGCAACCATGGACTTTTTGCCCACCCTGCGTGAACTGGTCAGAACCTACCAGGCCTTCGATGCCTTTTCAGATCGGCACATCCGCACCCTGGGGCTGACCATGAGCCAGTTCGACGTCATTGCCACCCTGGGCAACACGGCCGGCATGAGCTGTCGCGAGATTGGGGAAAAAACGCTGATGGTGAAGGGCACCCTCACGGGGGTACTGGATCGCCTGGAAAAAAAGCAACTCATCAGCCGCACGGAAAACCCGCAAGACAAACGCAGCGTGCTGGTGCAGTTGACGCCTGCCGGGCAGCGCGTCTTCGCGCAGGCCTTTCCCGCCCACCTCGCGCATCTGGAGGAGGCCTTCCGGCGCCTGGGCAAACAGCGCCTGGC
>JAJZHC010000191.1 GCA_021804705.1 Pseudomonadota bacterium | reverse complement strand
GTCAACCGCAGCGAGCACACCGTGGTCGTCACGGGAAAAGGGGCCAAGACCCGCGTCGTCCCGGTGGGACAAAAAGCGCTGGAAGCGCTGGCGCGCTGGCTGCAATGCCGGGCATCCGCAACGGGCAGCCAGCAGGCCCTGTTCGTGACGCAGGCTGGAAAACGCCTGAGCGGGCGCAGCATCGAAGCCCGCGTGGCCCTGCGCGCACGCCAGCTGGGGTTGGCGGATGCCGTGCACCCGCATGTGCTGCGCCATTCCTTTGCTTCCCATGTGCTGCAATCCAGTGGCGACCTGCGCGCCGTGCAGGACATGCTGGGGCATGCCAGCATCACCTCCACCCAGGTGTATACGCACCTCGATTTTCAGCATCTGACCAAAATCTACGATGCGGCCCACCCGCGGGCACGGCGCAAGGGCTAGAAGAAGCGGGTCACGCCCAGAATGACCGTACGGCGCAGCCCGTACTGCGGCGCCCCGACGCCGATGCCGGTGCCATCGCGCAGCTCGTAGCTGCGGTCAAAAACGTTGAGCAGGGCAAGCCGCCCTTCCAGGTCACCCCATTCCCCCGCCTTGAACAGGTGAGTAGCCGCCGTGTTGACCGTCACATAGGACGGCATGGTGCCGGTATTGGCAAAGCCGCTGCGCATGCCGCTGCCAAACAACGCATCCGCGCTGAGATTGGCCCAGTCGGTGCGATACCCCATGCCGCCCGAAAGGGTGTAACGCTGGTCATGGTCCAGGTATACCCAGTGGTTGTTGATGTAGTTGAGCACCCCGGGGCTAAAGTTGAACTGCCCCGATTCGATGCCGCGGCCCTGTGCCCGACCCACGGCCGCATTGAAGTTTCCGGTCCAGCGCTCACGGTGCCAGTTGCCGGAGAGTTCCAGGCCATAGACGCGGCCTTCCTGATAGTTGAAGTCTGAAAACACCAGCGCGTTGCCGAACTGCCCCTCGTCGAGCAGGTGCTGCACCTTGCGATAATAGCCATCCACGCTCATGTTGAACTGATCGGACCACTGGTGCGACAACCCCATGTCCAGGTAATCCGAACTTTCCGAGCGCACCGGGGTGTCGGTCGTCACCTGTGAGGCATTGGTGGTATTGGTGAACAGGCCCACCGTGCGCGTGTTGATGAGCCCTGCGGCAGGCGGCGTGAAATAGCTGCCAAAACCAGCGTGCGCCCGGGTGGTTGGCGTCATGTCCACCACCAGGCTGACGCGCGGGCTGACCTGGTGTTCGTTGATCAGCATCGCATTCTGGTCGTAGCGCAGCCCGTAATTGAGCGTGGCCGCAGGGTTGAGTTTCCACTCGTCCTGCAGCGAGACGCCCCAGAAGTGACTGATGCCGCCACTGTTGTCGAGGATGCCCGTGGGCGCACTGCTGGCCACCCCCGCACCGCTCAGCTGATTGCCGGCACAGACCGACGAGGGACCCAGACAATACACCTGCGACTGATTGTTGGTGAGATAGCGCTCCTGCTGCACCATCAGGCTGGCGTGCAAGCGGTGGCCCTCGCGCCAGTCCATGCCCGTATCGGTCTGCAGCCCCTGCGCTTCATTGCGCCGGATGACGTCGTTGCTGACGCCGCTGTAGAACAGGTCGCCCAGGGCTGGGTCGGGTGTGTAATGCACTTCCGAGAGCCGGTGATAGATGGATACCTGGGTGTCTGCCACGGCGCTGCCGTGGGTCTGGTAACTGGCCACCTCGAACTGGTTATGTTCGGCCTGCGTGGCATTCAGAGCCAGCGGGGTCGGCGTTGGCGTCAGGGTGGAACTGCAGCATTGTGGGGACAGGCCGGGATTGTCGGGAATCTGGAACAGGTTTTGCGATTGCCCGAAAGTCAGGCTCACCCGGTCCTGTGGCGTGAGATCGTAGGCCAGAAACCCGAAGCCCTTGCCCTGGCGGGTCTGGTCATGAAAGGCGTTGAGGGTGTTGGCGGGGTTGTCGACGCCCTGCTGTGACGTCATGAGCGAGCCCGTGAGCGTGTAACTGAACCGACCGACCGAGCCGTTGGCAATCCCCGCCGTTTCGCCGTAATTGCGACTGCCACCCTGCAGCGAGATTTCCCCGCCGGGTTCCGAGCCCGGACCTCGCGTCTGGATATCCACGATGCCGGCAGTCCGGTAGCCATATTGGGCCGGCAACACGCCGGTCATGACGGTGAGCTTGTCGGCAATGCGGGTGTCCAGCATCTGGCCAAACCCGCTCAGGGCCTCGGGAATCATGACGCCATTGATGCGGTATTGCAGGTTGCCATGGTCTCCACGCACATGCACCTGGCCAAAACCATCCTGCACGATACCCGGCGCCTGCAACAGCACCTGATTCAGGGGCGTGGCATTACCCTGCGGCAGGTGGGCTATGTCCGCATCCGAAAACTGGTACTGGGTGCTGCCCGAGTCGGATGACACGGCGTGTGGGCTGTCGATTTTTCTGGAAGTGATGGTGATGGTCTGGGCCTGGGCGACGGGATCGTCGGACTCAGCCCGGGCCGCGAGGGCCATAAAGGCCAGCGACAGGGCCAATGCCGTGCGTGATGATGCGGTGTTGCATGCCATGAAGAAAACCTCGAAGCGATGAGAATACGGGGAGGGCCACCCCCCTCGGGAGCGCGGGCCCCCACGGGACATCAGACTACGGATCGAGGTGCGGCAGGTGGTGCACGGGTATCGAAGCCCAGAGGCTCGCAAAAGGCGCTGCGGGCAACCCCGGAGGTGACCCGGAAGACATCGGCGCGCGGCGACATGCAGACAGGCACGGTCGCAGTGCCGGCAAAACTGGCCAGGGTGAGCGCATCGAAGAGCTGGCAGCAGTGCTCATCATGGGCCCAGGTAGAGACCGAATCCACGCTTTGCACCCGTTGGACCCACCGCTCGCCGTGGGCCAC
>JAJZHC010000190.1 GCA_021804705.1 Pseudomonadota bacterium | reverse complement strand
GCTCGGCCAGTTCATAGAAGTAGCGCCGGTTGTAAAGCCCTGTGAGTGCATCGGTACGCGCTTCCTTCACCAGCTGCAACTCCAGGTTTTTGCGTTCAGTGATGTCCTCAACCTGCACAATGAAATGTTTCGGCGTTCTGTCGGCGTGGCGCTCCAGGCTTGCCGTCAATTGCACCCAGACAAGATGCCCCTTCTTGTGCACATAGCGTTTTTCCAGGCGCACGGTTCTGGTTTGTCCAGAGAGCAACTGCTGCCTGCATTCTGTATCCGTCGATAAATCCTCCGCATGGGTCAGCGCGTTCGCTGTCAGGTGTGAGAGCTCATCCTTGGAATAGCCAACGATGTCACAGAATGCTTTGTTGATCTGCAAAAATTCTCCATGCAGCCCCTCAATGCCAATTCCTATAGGAGAGTTTTCCAGAGTTGTTCGAAATCTTTCCTCGCTCTCCCTGAGGGCTTCAGACCGTTCAGCGACTTGCGATTCCACTCGGGCTGTATAGCCAGAAGCCAGCAGAAGCAATGCTCCCAGCAGTGTCGTGCCGAAGCTACCCATGGCAAGCACCCACCAGCTTTGCCACCCGGGATGCTGCCGGTAATAAGCCGGCGTTGGCGCAGTCATCAGGAGATAGCGCCGCCCGCCAAAATCGAAGGTGCGCTCAGTCAACACATTGATGCGTTGGTCAGGAAAGCTATTGAACAATGCTGTCCCTGCATCCACATCCAGCAGACGGATGTAAAGATTGTCATTGCCTGCAGCAGGAACCGCCTTGGCTAGAAACTCTTGAACCTTCAGCACAACCATGACAAGCCCGATGATTTGACTATCGGTCCTCACTGCTTTCAAAATCAATAGCCCCACCGAGCCTTGCACCAGTTTGATGGGGATGGAGGTTACTGTCTGCAGGGAAGCATTTGCCAGGTTTATGGCTTCCAGACGTTTTGCAGTCGATCCCACGTCAAAACCAAGCGCCGCTTCGTTCCCCGTGAGCGGTTCGACGTAAGTCACCGGGTAATAGGTTTGTCGACGGCCCGCAATGCGCAGGGTACCCTGCTGGTCGCGCTCAGTGATGTGAAATCCTTTCTCATCCCTTGCGTGGTCGGATTCGAAAGCTGCGCGGTTTTCGTCATTCACGCGGGCCACCCATTCCAGCACCTGGATCATCGGGAATTCATTCAATGTACTCAGACAGTAGCTGTGGAATTGCTGCCGGGTGATACTTTTCGAGGTGTCATGGACAAAAAGGCCCTGCATTTGGGTCAGCATTGCGTTTTCCTGCAATAACCCCAGGCGTATCTGGTCCAGTGACTGCTGGGTGATCTGTCTGTAATCGGCTAGCATTGCATCCTGCTCCCACTGATTGGCCTTGAGGTAGACCCCAATGAAAAGCGTGAGCCCCAGAAGCATGGGCAAGGCAACTGTCCGTATCCGGCTTCGCCACAACTTGCGCGGTTCACCAGCCAGAGCCATTACGATGGGCACCATCATCAGCACACCCAAGGAATCTCCTGCCCACCAGGAAAACCAATTGGCAGCAAAGCGTTCACGGGGGGTGATGCCCAGCAGTGTCAATCCACTTACCGAGAGCGTGGAACTGATGAGGGAAACGACAGGCGCGAGAAGCATGAAGCGTAGTACTTCGAAGCCCTTGTCGAATGAGACAGGATAGCCAACTGCCTTCTGTAGTGCCCAGCCACCTGTGGCAGCTTGCAGGGTGGAGGCGGTAGCGATCAGCAGGGCGGCCATGACGCCAGTCGCGTCAAAATCCTGGCTTGCCAAAAATCCTGTCCATGCGTTCAGCGACAAGGCGCCGAGGAACACCCATGGCAGAGCCCGAGTGCCCAGCATGAACGTTGCTGCAAGGGCAATTCCGGCAGGTGGAAAAATTGCCGAGGCGTAGCCGGGCGGCAGTGCCAGCAAGAGAGCTGCTTTTCCACTGACCAGATAAGCGAGCGTGATCAGTGCGTAGACAGTAGCAGCATTGAATGTGTTCTTATTCGTTGTCACTGCGACCCGTCATGAGATTATCAGGCAGCACATCATTTCGCTCCTGACCAAGGATAATATACAGGAATGGAATGCTCGTTGAAACAATAGGCCCCTGCCAGAAGTAACATCCATGCAGGCTGGGAGATGGCTCACAAGTGCGAAGGAGATGAAATGCAAGAACGATTAAACGGAATTTCTGCCTGTGTCTTTGATGCTTACGGCACGCTGTTTGATGTCGGTAATGTTACGCGTGGTGCGCAGGCCGAACTGGGCGAGCGCTGGCGAGTCCTGTCCGACCTGTGGCGCACCAAGCAGTTGCAATACACCTGGTTGCGGGGTCTTGCTGGCCATCACGCTGATTTCTGGCAGGTGACGGGGGAGGCGCTGGACTATGCCATGACCAGTCTGGGTATCAAGGATGACGGACTGCATGCGCGATTGATGAACCTGTATTTGAGCATTCCGGCCTATCCTGAGGTACCGGATACCCTGCTGCGCTTGCGTGAAAGGGGATTGAAACTTGCCATCCTCTCCAATGGCACGCCCGCGATGCTCACTGCAGCCGCGCAACATGCAGGTATTGCGGCATACTTCGACGCCGTTCTGTCGGTCGAAGAAGTGGGTGTTTTCAAGCCGCATCCCCGGGTTTACCAACTGGCTTCTCAACGACTCAACGTCGTTAAAGACGGCATCTGCTTTCTCTCTTCGAATAGCTGGGATGCCTGGTCGGCCAAGGCTTTCGGGTTCCAGGTGCTGTGGTGTAATCGTTATTCCCAGGCGCCCGAACACATTCCCAGCCAGCCCGATGGGGAAATGCAGGATCTGTCCGAACTGCCTGACTGGCTCTGATCCGGTCAGAAAGCACTACACCACCTGCAGGCCCCGCCTGAGAAACTGCTGCCGTACGCGGTGTTCCATTTCGGGGTTGGGCGCAGGCGTATCGGCCAGTT
>JAJZHC010000189.1 GCA_021804705.1 Pseudomonadota bacterium | reverse complement strand
AGCCTGCCACCAGCACCATCAACTGCACCGTCTCGGGCACCATTGAAGACAGCATGAACGGCATCCTGGAAAAGGTGCATGAAGCGGGCCTCACCCTCAAGGCCGGCTGTGGCATCGGTTACGAATTTTCCTCGCTGCGCCCCAAGGGTGCCTTCGTGGCGGGTGCTGGGGCCTACACTTCCGGGCCCCTGTCCTTCATGGACATCTACGACAAGATGTGTTTTACCGTGTCCTCGGCCGGCGGCCGGCGTGGCGCGCAGATGGCCACCTTCGACATCTCCCATCCTGATGTGGTGGACTTCATCAAGGCCAAGCGCGAAGCGGGCCGCCTGCGCCAGTTCAACCTGTCCTGCCTCATCACGCGCGAGTTCATGGAAGCGGTGAAGGCCGACGCGGACTGGCGCCTGGCCTTTCCCATTGCCCAGGCCGAAGTGGAAAGCGATGGCATCAACCTCACGCTCGCCACCGACATCGTCTGGCGCGAATGGCCGGTCAAGAACAAGTACGTCACCCGCGACGACGGGCGCGTGGCCTGTCGCGTTTACAAAACCCTGAAGGCGCGCCGGCTGTGGGACGTCATCATGTCCTCCACCTACGACTACGCCGAACCGGGCTTCATCCTCATCGACCGCGTCAACGAAATGAACAACAACTGGTGGTGCGAAAACATTCGCGCCACCAACCCCTGCGTCACGGCCGACACCTGGGTCATGACCACCGAGGGGGCGCGTCGCGTGGGCGACCTCACGGGGCTGCCCTTCACCGCACTGGTGGATGGCGCGCCCTACCGCACCACCGCGGCCGGATTTTTCAAGACCGGCCTCAAGCCCGTGTACCAGCTCACCACCGGCGAAGGCTTCAAGGTGCGCCTCACCGCAGACCACCGCGTGTTGAAGGCCGCGGGGGCCCGGCGCCAGGACGCCACCTGGGTGGAAGCGCAACACCTCGTGCCAGGGGACACGGTGGTACTGCATAACCAGCGCGAAGTCTCGGGTTGGATGGGGGCCGGTACCACGCAGCAGGGTTACCTGCTGGGGCTGCTGGTGGGCGGGGGTACCCTGCGTCAGGAGCAGGCCGTGCTGTCGGTGGCCGAACGCGCCGGCGCCGACTCCATCCGCCAGGCCGTCACTGAAGCCGCCATCACCCTCAACAAGCGCGCTGCCGCCCTGGGCTGGCAGCGCGTGGCGGGGCGCAAGGAATACCGCTTCGGCTCAGCCGATCTGCGCGCGCTGGCCCTGACCTTTGGCATGGGCCATGACAAAACCATCACCCCCGAAGTGGAAGAAGCCTCGTCTGCCTTTTACACCGGCTTTCTGCGCGGCCTGTTCGATGCCCATGGCACGGTGCAGGCCACCAACGGTGGCATGAGTGTGCGCCTTGAACAATCCAGCCTGGAACTGCTGGAGGCCATGCAGCGCATGCTGGCACGCCTGGGCATCCTGGCCACGCTCCAGCCCAACTGGCATGATGTGGCGCTGAAAAACCTGCCCGACGGCCGTGGCGGCCTGACGGATTACGTCATCGAGGCGCAGCATGCGCTCGTCATCAGCCATGACAGTCTGGTGCGCTTTCATGACCACATCGGCTTTGCCGACCGGTCCCGGCAGCAACGCCTGGCCCGCCTCATCAGTGCCTATCGCCGCAGCCCCCGCCGCGAAAGCTTCACCGCCACGGTGACAGCCCTCGAGCCCTGCGGTGTTGCCGATGTGTACGACGTCCAGGTGCCCGGCATCAACGCCTTTGACGCCAATGGCCTGTACCTGCACAACTGCGGCGAACAGCCGCTGCCGCCCTACGGCGCCTGCCTGCTGGGCTCGGTCAACCTCACCCGCTTCGTGCGCGATGCCTTCAGCGACACGGCTCACTTCGACTGGGAAGAGTATCGCGAAGTGGTGCGCGTCTTCACCCGCATGCTGGACAACGTGGTGGACGTCAATGGTCTGCCCCTGCCGCAACAGCAGCAGGAGATCATGCGCAAACGCCGGCATGGCATGGGCTATCTGGGCCTCGGTTCGACGCTGACGCTGCTCAAGATGACCTATGGCTCGCCCGAGTCCCTGGCGTTCACCGAAGAAGTCACCCGCATCATGGCCGAGGAAGGCTGGAACGTGGGCCTCGAACTGGCCCGGGAAAAAGGCCCTGCCCCCATCATGGAAGAGGAGTTCACCATCACGCCCGCACTGCTGGCCAAGCGGCCAGAAATGGCGGCTGATGGCATCAAGGCAGGTGACAGGCTCAAGGGCCGGGTGCTGCTGGGACGCTACAGTCGCTACATGCAGCAGTTTCCCGAAGCCCTGCGTGAGCGCATCGCCACGGAAGGGGTGCGCTTTACACACCACAGCTCGATTGCCCCCACCGGCACCATTTCCCTGTCACTGGGCAACAATGCCAGCAACGGTATCGAGCCCTCCTTTGCCCATCATTACAGCCGCAACGTCATCCGCGAGGGCAAAAAGAGCAAGGAAAAGGTGGACGTGTATTCCTTCGAGCTTCTGGCCTATCGCACCCTCGTCAATCCTGATGCCATGCCCTTTGCCGAATCGGGCGAAGGCCGCCTGCCTGACTACTTCGTGGATTCTTCCAACATCCCGGCGCGCGCCCATGTGGACATCCAGGCGGCGGCGCAGAAATGGATCGACAGTTCCATTTCCAAGACCATCAACGTGCCCACGGATTATCCCTACGAGGATTTCAAGGACATCTATTTCTACGCCTACGAACAGGGCCTGAAAGGGTGCACCACCTTCCGCTTCAACCCGGAAGCCTTCCAGGGCGTGCTGGTGACGGAAAAGGATCTGGAAAGCACCACCTACCGCTTCACGCTGGAGGATGGCTCCACCGTCGAGGCCAAGGGCAATGAGACCATCGAGTACGATGGCGAACTGCACAGCGCTGCCAACTTGTACGATGCCCTCAAAGAAGGCTATTACGGCAAAT